>JAGSYM010000157.1 GCA_018262395.1 Nitrospirota bacterium
CCGGGTCTTGCCTTCGTCAAAGGTGAAGGCACCGTAGTCGATAAAAACCGTTCTGATATGTATCAGATTAAGTTCCCTGAACTGTTCCTGTAAAGACTCCGTAGATGAACCGATCACTGGTGCGGAGATAAACCGGTGAAATGCATAGAGTTCCTCTTTGGTGAGACCGGTTATGAACGTGACGTATGCGATATTCAGATTGCTCAGGTGGAGAGCAAATTCCTTGTATACAGGATTCTTTTTTTCAAGATAATAGTCATCAATAATAAGGGTATCTTTCGCGACAGCAATGGTAATTTCCGACCTCAGTTCGAAAAGCTTATGCAGGAACTCAAAGGCACGGATTAATGACTTTTCTACCGAAGGATGATTCCGGGGGTAGATTGATACGTTGCGGCGTGAAATGTTCAGCTCAATAATTGCATCACTGAGTAACCTGGCATCAAGGGGGACTTTTTCAATATTGTCAGGCATCGTATAAGTTACCACAGAACAGACTGAAAAAAAACAGTTTCCGCATGGTATTTGTTCGATTCAAAACTATTTTTTACGACCGCAGGCTTTTCTTTTTCCCCTTCATATGTTCGAGCTTGGATGCAAGATACAAGAGCAGTTGGTCGATACCACCAGCCGTCACCGCAGATACCGGGAAAAAATCTATCCCCTTATCCTTGCAGTATCGTTCCATCATATCCAGCTTTTCCCGATTGCCGGCGATGTCAGTTTTTGTTCCCGCAGCTGCCTGGGGTTTTTTCATAAGATCCGGGCTGAAGAGTTCCAGTTCCCGATTGATGTTTTCAAAATTCTTTATTGGATCGCCCTGAGCCATTTCCGAAACATCAACAAGGTGCAGGAGAAGAGCTGTTCTCTCAACATGCCGAAGAAACTGGAAACCGAGACCAACACCCCTGTGTGCACCCTCGATAAGACCCGGGATATCAGCCACAATGAAACTCCGGTAATCAGCCATTTTAACCACGCCAAGTACGGGAGCGAGTGTCGTAAAGGGATACTCTGCGATCTTCGGCCGCGCAGACGATATCACGGATAACAGTGTTGACTTCCCTGCATTCGGAAGACCTATTAATCCTATATCGGCAAAGAGCTTGAGTTCGAGTATAAGCTGTTTCTCCACTCCTGACTCTCCAGGCTGGGCAAACCGTGGAGCCTGCCTGACAGAGGTAGCAAAATGAGAATTCCCCAGTCCGCCCCTGCCTCCCTTTGCAATGACGGTTTCCATTCCATGTTTATCAAGGTCCACGATGACGGTTTCGGTAGCCGCATCCTTTATGATGGTTCCAACAGGAACAGGGATAACAAGGTCCTCACCGTCCTTACCATGCATCTTTTTCCCCATGCCATGCTGACCCCTCTGAGCATGGTATTCCCGGTGGTATCTCAAATCAATGAGTGTATTCAACTCGTCAGTCGCCTTGAAGATAATATGTCCTCCCCTTCCTCCGTCTCCGCCATTCGGACCGCCTCTCGGGACATACTTCTCCCTCCGGAAACTGACGCACCCTCTTCCGCCATCCCCCGACTTCACAGAAATCTTCACATAGTCAACAAAGTTCAAATCTCTACTCTACCCAATATTGTTTAGCTAACAATTCTATACAGTATTTACTATCACTCGAAAATTATTGACTCCTCCATAATAATGTCCTCTTCGTCATTCCGGCGGAAGCCGGAATCCAGCGACGTAAACGTTCAATGAGGCCAAAAGTCACTGGATGCCGGATCAAGTCCGGCATGACAGATATAGGACATTAATTTACAGGCATCAATAGTAATCCCCCTTACTCCCCCATTAGAAAAGGGGGATTCCCTAACTTTCTGCTGAAAATATGCAATTTGAAAAGTGCAGATGTTGTGAGAATAAATAGTTTTCGATACCGTAGTGTACCTACTCCTGACGGTTTCATAAATATTTTATTCAGAGAGCGAAGAAAGATATTTTCATGAAATCATCGAGTTAAATAATTTTTCGAACAATGTCTGCACTTTTTGGGTTACTGCAGCGCATTCATTTCGATTCAAATATAACAAAAAAGGCGGACTTGAAAGCCCGCCTCTTATACGCCGAAATATTGATTACCTTTTATTGCGATACCGGATAAACACTTATCTGCAATCTTGCCCTGTCTTTCCGCTCAAAATTGACCACACCGTCAATCAGCGCGAAGAGGGTATCATCAGACCCTTTACCGACGTTCGTGCCCGGGTGGAATTTTGTACCCCTCTGTCTGACCAGAATATTGCCTGCACGGACAACCTGGCCACCGAACCTCTTGATACCAAGGCGTTGTGACGCACTGTCCCTGCCGTTTCTTGAACTGCCTACACCCTTCTTATGTGCCATATCTATCCTCCAAAAACTATGTCTTTAATTTTTAATGCCGTATACGACTGCCGGTGACCGTTTGTTTTTCTGTAGACTTTGCGCGGTCTCTGTTTATGAACAAGTATTGTCCGTGCTTTGCCATTCTTCTCAACTGATGCGGTAACCTTTGCACCGCTGACATACGGAGTGCCATAGGTATTCTTGTCTTCTTTATTCACCATGAGAACCGTATCGATCGTCACCTCTGCTCCTGTGTCAAGAGAGAGTTTTTCAACACAGACCAAATCACCGGGAGAGACCCTGTACTGTTTCCCGCCATTTACGATTATTGCGTACATTTCTACCTCCAAGTTTTATAGGATAGCATAAATTGCATATTAAAAACAACAGGTTATTCTTGCTGGCTATTTTCTCGTGTTTCCCGGCTACGCGCGGACTGGTATCTCTGTATCGCGATCAAATCATCTCAGCACGATGCCCGCATAGCCAACAACATGATCATAATCACCGCTCACCTCTGCCGATGTGGCATATTTGACGAGGCGCGCGGATTGAGCACCGAGAGACTTTGCAGCAAACAACAGGGCTGTGACCGGCAGATATCCGCACATGGATATCCGCTCCTGCACTACAGTATTGAACAATCCTTCGGGATCAAGCGACAAAATCCTGTCAATAGCCTTCTTGTCCTTCTGTTTTGCAACGCTTTCAGGCACATAATGGCTCATATCAGAACTTGCTATCAGGACTACAGGATATCCCGCAGTTTTTACCGCCTTTGCTATCCCTTCACCCAGCGTTTTACAATCTTCAACAGTGGCAGAAAGAATCGCTATGGGTACAATCTTCACCTGCTGAGAAAAATGAGCAATAAAGGGCAGTTGCACCTCAAGAGAATGTTCAAACATATGAGCCTTGGCGTCCTTTGTCACGAGAGGAACATTCATCGCAATTCTATGGGATATCTTCTCATCGATCTTGAACGTTCCCGTCGGTATTTCCCATTCCCCTGATTCCATGATCGATATCGGTGTCCCAAGACCGGTATGATTCGGCCCCAGAAGGATGAATGTCTCAGGGAACTCTATTGCAGAATATACCGCGCCCGCAACTGACCCGGAATACATCAGGCCTGCATGGGGACAGACTGCACCGACAACCTTTTCCTTTTTTGCAGAGATATCTGTATATTCACTAACCTGTTGCGCCAGTTTCGGTGCTGTGCCGTAATAAAACTGTCCCGCAACAGACGGAGCCCGTTTCAAAATGCCTCCTCCCCGGTATCTTCTATGTCCCTGTCAGTCATATTCAGGAATCTCGTGCAGCTTGACATGAATGCAAGATGAACAGTACCGGTAGGTCCGTTTCTCTGCTTCGCTATGATGACTTCTGAAAGTCCTTTTTTTGCTTCCTTATTATAAATCTCTTCCCGGTAGAGGAAGAGAATGACGTCTGCGTCCTGTTCGATTGCACCCGATTCCCTCAGATCAGCCAGTATTGGTGTTGGAGGACGGCGCTGCTCAACACTCCTGTTGAGCTGGCTGACAGCTATGACGGGTACGCTTAACTCCTTTGCCAGTCCCTTGAGCGAGCGGGATATATCGGATATCTCCTGTTCACGCCTTTCAAAGGATCCCTTTCCTCTCATCAGCTGCAGGTAATCGACTATGACGAGACTGAGACCGTGTTCAATTTTAAGCCGTCTCGCCTTTGCCCTGAGCTCAAGGACGGTGATGCCGGAGGTATCATCGATAAAGATAGGTGCTCCTGTGAGATTGCTTGCTGCGCTGGTCAATTTATGCCAGTCCTCTTTCTTGATAAATCCCTTCCTGATACTGTTTGAATTTACCATTGCTTCTGCACACAACATCCTGATT
>JAGSYM010000158.1 GCA_018262395.1 Nitrospirota bacterium
GTGAGAAAGAGAAAAAACCTCTCTTTGCCTAAAAAGATGATTTTTTCACAATCGGAAGTTTATACGCCGTCTCTACTTGCCTTTCTCCGCTTCCTCTTTTGCGACCCGGGCGAGTTTGACCAGCTCCCAGTATGGAGGAGCATACCCGTTATCAGCCTTGAATTTTTCCGCTTTGAGAGAAAGCCGATCCATGATGGCTTTATGCCGCTTATCATAGTCCTGTGTTCGCAAAGCTGCGGTCGCAGACATGCCCTCCGGTATAGGCCCGGGCTTTCCGAAGAGATTCAACACGACACTGTATCCCTTCACCATACGCGCCAGGGGGAGGAGATACCATTGATAATGGAGTTCATCTCCCTTCTCCGCGCCTTCGAGCATTACTTCAGTTGCCGCATTATCATAGTGGTCCTGTTTGAGAGTCGCCTGATCCCGCCATTCTCCTACAACCACAAGCTGCGGGTCGTATTCAAGGTCAGAAGGTTCCTGCGTTTCGAAATGACGCACGCCGAAAGCGGACAGCCATTTTCTCAATCCCGGGGAAGAGATATGCGAGATGCCGGCCCACAGATGAACGCCGAACTGCTCATATGCGGCTGAGGCAACTTCTGAGCAGAAGAGTTTCGAGTGGTCTTTATAATCCATCGCAAAATCATACGGGATATGTCCTTCTTTTACCCGTTTATAGGCGAACTCCGCTGCTTTGTGCGGGAGCATCGGGTCATTCATAATCTGAGGGAGATCTGCCCTGGGGCGCAGAAGCATAACGCGCAGTTTCTTGTCCTTCAGATACTGCTCAACCGTTGATACAACGACGCCGATTTCGATATGCGACTCAACAATGTTTGCCTCATGGGTTGCAGGATCGACGTACACAAACGCAATGTGAGAAAAATTCCCGGGATAGTCACTGCCGCGTGCAATTAGTGCAGATGTGGGGGCGCCACCCCGTGAAACGAGGATATCTCCGCTGTGGATCTTCACATTCCGGACGTCGGCTGCCGGCGTTTGAGAAGGCGTATCCGTACCCTTAATCATGACAGGGAATGCGCCTACCGGCGCCTGCAGCATGATCTCTTCTATTGCGGTGCGACCGCCGTAAAGGAGTCTGTAAAGGGTTATCCTCGATGCATCGGATTTCATATCCCAGTCCTCTGACTCTTGTTTGACAACCGCGCGCATATCGGTTACAAACCGGATGTATTCCGGAATCAACATATTGCAACCGCTAACGAGTGGGCCGGCTTCAAACGTTTTGCGCTCCAGATCCGCAAATTCAGGAGCCTCCGGACCGAGTTGCTTCTGGGATATCTGAAGGAGAAGCCCGGCTGCTTTGATAAGTTCAGACCCGACCTGATTCTGGACATCCGTACAACCGGACTGCTGTAATTGTCTGTATTTCGCTTCCAGTGCCTGCCAGTAAAAATCCTGATTCCATACAAAAGGTTGTTTTTGGGGTGAACCGGCAGCAGATGGTGGCAGGGACGGTTCACGCTCAGGGATAAGCAACAGCAGATACGTTGCTGCTAATACAAGAAAAACAACAATAATGATCTTTTTCATTCCAGTCTTTCTCATGGCTCGTTACCTCTTTCAGTGAGCAGGATTTGCTATTATACATTACTGTTCAATGGTTCATGTGGTCGGGGTGCATCGTGCTCAAACACCTCTTCCCTGGTCTTCGGAGTCACCGGAGCTCCCTGCTGTTTCCGGCCCCGCAATAGTTATTGGTAAGAGATCCCAGAAGGTTACATAGCCGTTCATCCATTTGACAATTCGTGTATTGCCATCCTGTGATATCACAATAGCAAGCACATCCTGAATTTCCTTACAGATATGATATGCAGCAAGATGACGGGTGCCGACACCTTCAGCAAGCTCATAGGTTCTCTCTTCTCCCTCTGCATCCATGGCACGTGCAATAAGGTCTTCCCTGCCAAAAGCGCCCTTTATGACTCCTCCAAACCCTATAAGTTCAAGCCCCTTTGCAAAAACGACAGCTCCATCAACCGCAGCCAAATTGGCAACAAAGCGTGCATATTCAAAGAGAGACTCATCGAGCTCCAGGAGCGTTTCATGATTGCTGGCAACATATTCACTCCACCCGACAATCTTATCAGGGTCTCCGTATTTACCATAGTGTTTTGCGAGTTCGTTCATGATACCTACGATCAGCTTGCGCAGACGGCGCACCGGGTCTTCATCCCGGAACAGATACTTTATGAAGATATATGGGTTAGGGGACAATATCATTTGCATAAAACTGCGAGGAAACGTAATGATTGTCCCACCATGCTTCTTATTTCTGATGCTGCTGATTATGCGTTTGATGACCTGTTCATATAATCTCGAAATGATATGCTGGCTTACAGTCGCCCAGACTTCGTTGGAATTTGACCGGCTGGCAACATGAGCCTCCATAATTTCATCTTGGAAGTCTGCTGTCCGTTGTGCTATCCATCGTGAATACAGGACATTTCTATGAGGCATGATGACACGCCCTCCGCTCAGTTGAGCGAGAATGTTCGAACCGCGGTAAGCCCTTATGCTTCCCGGTCCTGCGATATCCAGGACAAGAGCATCAGGCAGTGGGATGATTACCTTACTGCCGCCACGGAATGCCTGTATCCAGCGCGTTCCTGAATTGATGAGTCCCCATATCTGCAGACCTTCTGTGGTGTTGTGACGAATGCCAATGAGAGAACTTTCGAACTCAGAAGCAGGACTCAGCTTGAGCAGTTCGTAAACATGGAAAGCAAGGGGTTCCCTGAAAACAAGCCTGAGGAATCCGTGAGGAGGTCCAAATTCTTGGGGAAACTCTGACGGATCGCAGAGGATTATCCTGAACTGCTGAGACCTGAGTTCCTCATGCAGCATGCTTGTCTGATAGCAGGTAGATATCAGATATTCGAGCGTCTCACGATCCGGCAGCTTACCATTCTCTTCTGAAGTTTGCAGCACTGATGATGAAGTCCATAGGCGTAAAATCGCATCTGATAAATCATGAGGATATGAGTGTTTCATACAAACCTATATCGGGCTATTTTTTGTCAGCGCAGAAACGTTCGTCCTGCCTTGTCGACGCAGACATAATCGATATAGTCAGAATCATTAAAACATCCTATGCATTTCCCCTTGCAATCATAGTAGAGATTGTTGCACGCCGCAGCGGCATTCGCGACATCGAATATTACTACACTCCCAAGAGAACTGCCGTCACGGTAACAGTATGCGGTTATGCTTTCTTCAGCAGAAACAGGCAAGATTATCTGTATCAGTGTCAACATGATCACTATAGCCATTCCGATCAGGATATGATTTCTGATCCCTGAGCCCTTGACGTATTCCCTTTTCATTCTCCCCTCCTTTGTAACCGCTTACCTATCATTTCCAATTTTGCACTGCATGAAGGCGAAAGTTCTTTATCACGTTCCCTAAGACACTTGACAATCCTTCCTTCGCCCGGCTGGACATCTTTACAAAACTTTGCGATATCAGCTGCACACGCCTGTTCGCAGTCTTTTATGACTCCTTGCAGTTCACGTGTTTTCTCCCGGCATGATACGGACAATTCAGTCTCATGTGCTTGTAAACATATCAGGATGCGACCGCCTCCGGGTTTAATCCCCTTGCAGTATTTTTCGATGTCATCAGCGCAGGTAAGAGATTCCTGTGCATATGCATGGAAATTGGAATACAGGACAACGTGAAGCAGGCTGACAATGATGAACAACATACTTCTTCGGGAGAGCATAAATCTGATCATTTCTTTTATCTCCTTTCTTTTGATTTCGGGATTTTCATTGCACCTATCAAGCGTATCTATTCTCTCTGTGTTTCATTCTGCTTTTTTATCGTTATCTGCACCCAATTCGATGATCCTTTTTGAGTATTCATCTTTCAGGGTTTGCAAATATTCAGCATCGATTGCACCTTTCCATGTCACAATCTCGGTAAACCGCTTCGGTATTGAAACCGATTTTGGATCAAACCCCGTAGCAAACCTTGTCCTCCAACGTAGTTTCTGGATATGGCGCGATACGTCAGAAATGCTCCCTGCGAGATCAGCATACCCGACGGAATTCAGGCATTTGCCGAGTAGTTCGTCATTGTAAACCCCGCGGGCGAAAAGGCATGCAAGCATCGAGGTGAGAAAGACACGTCCCTGCTCGTCTTTCACGAGGAAATCGGCAGCCTTTGGTGCATTCTTTTCCTCTGTTTTTTGGTCATAGGAATATCCGGATGAGTCGAGGTGAGAATGCCTGAATCCGAGGGCCTGTGATGTGAAGAATGTTTCTCCCGTAGCATAGCCAGCCATTTCCTGCCCAAGAACACAGGCAAAGTCTTTGCCGTTATATCGTTCAGCGGCAACCATGGTACCTTTACTAAGGGTCTGGTAGAATTCATTCGTTCCCATGGCAAGATGTATCATTGCTTCCTTGTATCCGTCAGCATCTCCGAATTTCAGTGGGATAATTGTTTCCTTTTCAGAAACAATCCCCTTTTCGAGGGCCTCTGTAGCCCAGGCAAGGGCCACTCCTCCGGACATGACATCGAGTCCCATCCGTTCAACGACGTCTATGATATCAAGCACCTTGAAACAATTGAGTACCCCAAGCATTGAGCCTGTAGCAAAAATAGGTTCATGGTCATATGCTACCTGACGGTACAGGTATCTGTTTTCTTCGGCGAATCGCTCCCGGACAAACCCGATATGTATGCAACCAACCGGGCATCCCGCGCAGGCATTATTCCGGAGTAATGCCACTTCTGCAAACTTCTCGCCTGAGATCCCGGCGACATTCGGATCAGATGTCTGCTGGAGGTTTCTCACAGGGAGGGCCTTGAGTTTGTTCAGCGGGATGACATTAATCGGAGTGCCGAGATCATGGTATTTGCTCATCATGTCAGTGTCTGTAAGCTGTTTATGAACTTCTTCAAAAAGTTTGGGATAATCCTTATTCTCAGGGAGGAGAAATGTTGCATCACCCCGTATGGAAATGCCCTTGAGATTCTTCATCCCCATGACCGCCCCTCCGCCAAGCCTGCCGAAGTGGCGATAGGTATCTGCGTTTATGCATGCCATCGGTGAACCATGTTCGCCGGCAGGGCCTATGCGGAGAATACTCCTGTGTCCTGACCCTCTGAACATGTGTCGGATATATTTCCCGGTTGCATAAACATCCATCCCCCACAAATAGTGTACTTCTTTTATTTCAATACGGCGAGATCCGAGAGATATGCATACCGGCTTTGAAGCTTTTCCGGTAATCACAACCGCATCCAGATCTGCAAACCGGAGCGCGAGTGCAGAACGTCCGCCTGCATGGCTTTCTGCATACTGGTCGTGATAAGGGGACTTATAGGCACATACAGTCTTGCTCATGAGGGGGAAATATCCGGTTAATGGTCCTATGGTAAAAATAAGGGGCTGTTCAGGGTCATACCACGGCTTATCCATCTGTCCGTATTTGGCAAACAGATGCGCTGCGAGACCACTTCCTCCAGCAACCTCATTCCGTCCCTGAACCTCGATGATAGAACTCTGACCTGAAGTGAGGTTGATTGTCAGGACTTTGAAATAATCCCGGATCATGACTGCACCTCCTCTTCTTTTTCACCTGCTGCGGTCTCTACCGCAACTTCTTCCATCTCGAGGCAGTCGTGGGGACAGTATGGAACGCACCGGCCGCAATGTATGCATACAAACGGCTCACCTGTGGGATCAAGATATATTGCATCAACAGGACAGGCCTTCGCACATTCACCGCAGCGG
>JAGSYM010000159.1 GCA_018262395.1 Nitrospirota bacterium
AAGAGCGGTCCGTGACGACAGACCATTTTCACATTATTATCTGAAGTTCAAAAACATTAAGACTGTTTACAATATCATGGGTGAGAAATGGCAGTACTTTATGGAGGAAGGATTTATACTCCCTGCGCTATTTGTTCAGGTGCTGGTTTTCAGCCTTCTGCTGATGCTCTTTCCTGCATTATCAAAAGAGAGAGAAAACAGAAAAAAAACAAAATTCGCCGGATGGTTTCTTTTGTATTTCGCATTGTTAGGCATAGGGTTCATGTTCATTGAAATATCCTTTATCCAGAAGATTATTCTGCTTCTTGAGAACCCGTCTTACGCTGTCGCTGTTTTACTTACCTCAATTCTGATAAGCTCGGGTATCGGCAGTCTGATGAGCTACAGGACCGCCATAATAAGGATGCCGCATGCGCTGATTGTGATTGCTCTTCTTGTTCTCGCATACAGCATATTCCTTCCTGATATTATCGAGGCAATCTCCCCATATTCGATGCCGATAAAAATCATAGCTGTTTTTTTCATTTTTATGCCTCCGGGTATTCTGATGGGCATACCCTTCCCGACCGGACTGAAGGTTCTGGGGCAGATAGATGAAACATCCATTCCCTGGGCATGGGCCATTAACGGCTGTTTTTCTGTACTTGCGCCTGTCCTTGCTGTCTTGCTGGCAATAATGACAGGGTTCAAAACAGTTCTTTGGCTGGGCGCCGCCGCGTACCTTGCAGCGTTTTTTATTTTCTCTTTTGAATCTCTCCGAGCATCGGAACAAAAGCCACACCACCCATCTGAATAACTTCGGGCTCACCCTTTTTTTTAGTCAGAAGGGTGAGTGTCTGGTAAAAAATGGTGTTGCCGAGAGGGACGACCAGCCTCCCTCCTTCTTTAAGTTGCTTCAGCAGCGGCTGGGGGATATGGTTTACAAAGGCAGTTATAATGATAGCGTCAAAGGGTGCGTATTCCTGCCATCCAAAGTATCCATCGGCGTACCTGACCTTAACGTTGCTGTAACCGAGGTTTCTGAGTCTAACGGAGGCGGTGTCTGCAAGGGTCTTCTTTATTTCTATTGTATAAACCTCTTTTACCAGGCTAGAGAGCACCGCCGCCTGATAGCCCGAACCTGTGCCTACTTCAAGCACCCTGTCATTAGCCTTTAATCCGAGCGCCTCTGTCATGAGCGCAACAACATAGGGTTGAGAGATCGTCTGCCCTTCTTCAATTGGCAGAGGATAGTCACCGTATGCCTTATCCTTCAGCTTCTCAGGCACAAAGAGGTGCCTCGGCACCTTCGTCATCACCATAAGCACTTTTTTGTCCGTTATTCCCCTACCCTTGAGGTCTTTGTCAACCATGGCAAGGCGTTTCTGTAAATAGGGGTCTTCTGCAAAAAGGTGTGATACCAGAAACACAGGGAAAAACAGCATTACAATTAAGAGTTTTCTCATGAAGAGCATGTCCCTTCAAAGAAATTGATATCTTTCGATCAGATGCGGCTTATGCACGAAATTGAAGACCCTCTTTGGCAAGACCGCAGAGAATCTGAATGAAATGAATATGTTATTCACTTGTGTTTGCGCACTGCCCCCGTGGCAATACCACGGGGAATATTGCTCGCTATCTATTTTAATTAGTGTGGTGTCCCAGGAATTCCTGAATTCCGAGATCCGGGCCACTCTCTGTATGTTGGCCTACTGGACCTCACCTGCAGGCATGGCCTCCAATTTACTGATGAGGCCCTTGAGCGTTTGTTTCTCGATTTGGACACCTTTTTCGTCGGCCATCTTCTCAACTTCCTTCTGGTAATGCTGCAGGGCAGTCAATACTGCAACCGCCTCAGTATTTGTTAATTTCAAATCCATATTCTTGCCCGCCTTTCTTTTTTCAAAATTTCCATAAAAACTGTCAGGGAATAAGTCGTAGTTTAATCGCTAAACCACACCCCCTTCTCCCCTTAGATACCCGACTACTTGCGGATTCGGTTTTGGAAGGCCTGCTACCTTCCATGCGGTAAGCGGCTCCATAAACTGTTCGGTAATGCATTCCTTGGGCTGGTGGACATTTTTGCAGATAGAATTGAGAATCGGGAAAAAGTTATATTTCCGGTAATGGTCCCTCAGAAATTTAATGACCTCCATTCTGTCTTTGGTGAGTTCTTCGACACCTTCCTTCTCTGCCAATATGCACGCCACCTTTTCGTTCCAGTCATCCGGATTTTCGAGATACCCTTCATCATCCACATTTATCTTTTTATCTGCGTATTCCAGTATAGCCATGTAATACCTCCGGTAAAATTATTCACGTTCCTCAAAGTTTCTCACAAACTGACCGACCTGGACACCCAAATAAATACACTTAACATCGTTCATGCAGTCATCGGCATCCCTTTTCTCAAGGTGAGTGGTAAGCTCATGGGACCCCTTTTTGAATTTAACAATATACGCGTTTTTCTCTTTACTGAAATCAAGAGTAACTGAAATGCCGTGCTTTGTAACCTCCGGATACATTTCGATTATTTTCTGTCTTAACGCTTCATCCGTATATGCCATATATGTCCCCCCGACAAGTCAATGTCCTTTGAAAAAGCTCCAGTATTTGATGTTTTGCGGGCTGAATACCCAAAGAGTTTATTCAGCATATTCAGCACCAGCGCATTTTTTGTTAGTGTTTATCCTCCTACATCACTGGGGGAAATAGCATCTCTGACGTCTTCCAGTTTACGCCCCAGATGACCGAGCTTGTTTTCAATCTCGGTCTTTTCGGGTTTCCAGGAAACCGGGCACTCCTTCCTCAACCGGTCTATCCTGTCGCTGAGCTCTTCGATAATCATATGAAGCTCGTTGACTTCATTTACCACTTTTTCTTTTGACCCGGTAGGCATCTTGTCCAATTTTTTTGCCAGATCATACATCTTAGCCTTCCAGCCGGCAAGTTCTACCGTCAGGTTATCACAATAATCCATTACATCCATTGATTTCTCCATAGCCTTAGCCATGACTTCCTCCTTTGTTTCTCCGGTTTTTAATTCAGACAATAAACCCTAATTACTACATATCACAAAAATCAGGAAGTAGCAAGATAAATTGCCTCCCCGTATCGTGATTCTCATCTAAGCATCCTTAATCATGCCCTTTACATCCTTTTCTGTGATCTTCATTTCTTTGTGAAATTTCTTTGCATGCTCCAATGCGATTTCAATCACCTCTTTTTCATCATGACTCCTTATCATAAAACCACATACAGGATCGCACTCAAGCTTTTTAAGAGTTTTCATGTTTTATCACCCCTTTTCAACATTTTTTTCAGGTTTAGCCTTAAATTCAATATATCACCCGGTAAAAACACCGTATATCGGAGGAACTCTGATTTTTCAGTAGGATTAAGTCCTACAAAAGAGCGGTGTCACAGACAATTAATGAAAAGGAAGATTTACAGCTCAAAGGTCCTGAAATTAAATAATAAAATATGGGAAGCGGACCTAACCTAGCTTCGGAAGAGGTGGGATGCCGGATAATAATCACCGTGTCCGGGGATTACATATGCCTGTCTGCCTGCTCTGCGCATGGCGGCATCGAAATCACCCGCAAGCAGCCTAAGCATTTCCATCTCTTTTTTAAACAATGAGCTGTTGACATTAGTACTAGTCATCATAAATTTAGGATAGTTCAGTAACTCTCTCTCTTCCGCACTGAGGCTGTCGATATTCAGAAGATAATCAGCTGTAAAAATGAGCCCTGAGTCATAGCTTAGGAAAAAGACCTGCCCCGGCACATGTCCCCCGGCGCTCTCAAGTATTTTATATGAATGCCCTCCGAACTCAAAAGAGTCAACTGCCCTGAATTCTCCTTCCATGCCGCAGTCATTATCTCCGTATGCGGACCATTCCTTTGGAAAGGCAGCACGTGTAAATTCATTAACCAGTACTGTAAAGAAGTGGTTGAGCTCCATAAGCTGAGAGCCGCTTCCCCATGCCCTGTTTTCATTTCTGATAACTCCTGCCGCATCCCTGTGCATGTGCACGTCACATCCAAACTCCATATTGAAATACCCGCTCAGACCCGCATGGTCCGCGTCGGCATGAGTAAGATAAATATCCCGTATCCTATCGGGCGGAATACCGTTTTCAGCGAGCATCTTCTTGACATCTTCATAATATAGTCCGTAGCTGCTGTCTATCATCAGGTAACTGCCGCCGCTTTCAAAAACAT
>JAGSYM010000013.1 GCA_018262395.1 Nitrospirota bacterium
AGGCAGAATTACGAGGCAAAGCCGTGAAGAACGTTCAGGCTCATTTTATTCTGGATACAATAGGCCGTCAAGAAGGCATCGTCGTTTCTGATGCTGTAGTCGATGTACGGATAACTTCTTTGGCACAGAAATTATCGACAACCCCTGAATCAGTCAGAAACTTTTATTTCTACAGAGAAGGCTCACTGGATGGGCTGAGGCATTCGATAATGGAAGATAAGGTTATGGATGTGCTCCTCGCCAAAGCAGCCATTGAAAAGGAGAATACATGAGCATTGTTCCGATTGTTATAGAGCAGACGGGCCGCACGGAGAGGGCGTATGATATTTACTCGCGACTGCTGAAGGACAGGATAATTTTTGCCGGTACCGGGATTGATGATACAATTGCAAACATTGTTATCGCACAGTTACTGTTTCTTCAGACAGAAGATCCGGAGAAAGATATTCACTTGTACATTAATTCACCGGGAGGCATTGTCTCTTCCGGACTCGCAATATACGACACCATGCAGTATGTAAAGCCTGACATCGCAACTTACTGCATAGGGCAGGCAGCAAGTATGGGTGCGCTTCTACTTTCTGCCGGTACAAAAGGAAAGCGGTTTGCATTACCACATTCGAGAATCATGCTGCACCAGCCCATGGGTGGATTTCATGGTCAGGCAACCGATGTCGAAATCCACGCGCGCGAGATTCTCCGCATGAAAGAGACGCTCAACAATATCATTGCGTTTCATACAGGGCAGTCTCTTGAAAAGATTCAGGCCGATACTGATCGTGATTTCTTTATGTCAGGCGATGAGGCAAAAGAATACGGCATTGTCGATGAAGTGATCAGCAGCATTAAGGAGAGGAGGCCCCGTGGCTAAGAAGGATGAACATGCACTGAAGTGTTCTTTCTGCGGCAAGGGGCATAATGAAGTGAAAAAACTCATCGCAGGCCCAACCGTTTACATATGCAATGAATGTGTGGAGTTATGCAATGAGATTATTGCGGATACACTTCATGAAGAGATAAAGATTCCTTCTCTGCCCAGATTGCCGACCCCAAAAGAGATTCACCATTTACTCAATGATTATGTTATCGGCCAGGAAAGGGCAAAGAAGATACTCTCCGTTGCGGTTCATAATCATTATAAGAGAATTTACAGTCCCGCGGAATCGGATGTTGAACTGCAGAAGAGTAACATACTCCTCATCGGACCTACCGGGACAGGTAAGACGCTCTTTGCACAGACTCTCGCAAGGATCCTTGATGTGCCGTTTGCAATTGCTGATGCAACAACCCTTACAGAGGCAGGGTATGTCGGAGAGGATGTCGAAAATATCATTCTGAAGCTCCTTCAGGCTGCAGACTATGACACGGAGAGGGCACAGAGAGGCATCGTGTATATTGATGAAATCGACAAAATCAGCCGGAAATCGGATAATCCATCCATTACACGGGATGTTTCGGGTGAAGGCGTACAGCAGGCCCTTCTGAAGTTAATCGAAGGGACGACGGCGAATATCCCTCCCCAGGGTGGACGAAAACATCCGCAGCAGGAATATATTCAGGTTGACACGACAAACATCCTCTTTATCTGCGGGGGTGCTTTTATAGGCCTTGATACCATCGTCGAGCAGAGAATCGGGCAGAGGACTGTAGGATTTATTTCAGACACGGTGGCAAGAAAAGAGAGGAAAATCGGTGAGATACTCAGTCATGTCGAACCCGAGGACATGATCAAGTATGGCCTTATTCCCGAGTTTGTCGGGAGGATGCCTGTCGTAGCAGGCCTTGATGAACTGGATGAAGCATCCTTAATTAGGATACTGACGGAGCCCAAGAATGCTCTCATGAAACAATATCAAAAGCTTCTTTCATTTGAGAGCGTCAGGCTCAGATTTACCGATGGTGCACTGTCGGCAATAGCCAAAAAGGCCATTCAGAGAAAAACGGGCGCTCGCGGATTACGTTCAATCCTTGAAGAAATCATGCTCGAGGTGATGTACGAGATTCCTTCCGAAAAAGGAATCAAAGAATGCCTTGTTACGGAAGAAAGCATTGTCAAGAAGGAAAAACCCATCCTCATTTACGAAAAGCAGGCAGAATCGGCATGAAAAGAGTGAAGCGGAACCATATAAAGAGGTGAAGAAACCGGGAAGTATTCTCAGCGCTGTATAGCATTGCCGGATTTATTTTGTCCTAACGGTGGCAATCGCTTTCCCCATCGCCTTTTTCACGACCTCTCTCAATTCCTTATCTTCAATAGTCGACACAGTATCTTCAATGAAGGAGCGGTCATGTGCTGTAAGGGGTTTGACTCTCTCCCCGCCTCTCCCGCTCTCTGATTTCTCATCTGCATTAACTCTGCCGAGTCTGAACCGGACGGTTTTCACTTCATACAGAGCAAGCTTCATAATAATATCCTGCTGATAGAATTTTAATTCCTGAAGCCAGACCGGTGAGTCAACAGTCAGAAGCAGCTCATTCCCTGACAAAAAGGAGGGCGACATATGCTGAGACAGCGGCTTCTGAAACAGGGTTTGCCAGTGAGATTTTATCTGTGCGAACCTGATGCCGTCTTCAATGCCTAAGTCCCGGACAAGAGGTTTTAATAAGGAATCTGCCCTCTTCACTACACCGCTTTTTTTACCACCCCGGAACGCAGACATCTGGTACATACGTAACGTTTTTTAACGCTCTTATTCATAACAACACGCATCTTCTGCAGATTGGGCATTGTCAGCCTTTTCGTTTTGTTGTTCGCATGGCTGACATTATTTCCGATTACTCTCTGTTTTCCGCATACAGCGCACCGTGCCATTCTGTTGAACCTCCTCACTCATTGCATTAACAAGGTTTGTTATGATAACATTTAAAGGTTATTGTTACAAGTAATCAATGAAGCGGGGATTCGGGAGCCCTCCCTGTAGGACAGAATTGCAGTGCTTCTCCTCACTGAAGAGTTCTCAGAATTCCTGCTTTGTATTTAAGGAAAAAATTGTATGCAGAAGATAAGAATTTATGAGCTTGCAAAAAAGTTGGGCGTTCCAAACAAGAGCATTCTGAATGAGCTTCCAAGGCTCGGGATAGAAGGGAAGACCCATTCATCCAGTATTGATCCGGATATTGCTCAGAAAATAGAAGAAATGTTTCTGAAAAAGCCTGCTGCAGCGGAAAAGGGAAAAGCCCCCTCAAGCCCTCCCGTTTCTGAGCAGAGTGAGCAAGGAATTCAGAAAGCTCTCGAGGAACCGAAAAAAACAGCGGCTCCTTCGGAGGAGACTGTCCCCGAAAAAACAGGAGAAGAATCTTCTGCGCTTCACGAAATAGTTCCCGCAGCGGCTCAGACATCAGCACCAACCGAGGAAGAAGAACTGAAAATTCCTGATAGATTTAAGAAAGAAATGGAGACAGAGAAAATAGAAAAATTTAAAGTAAAGCCGGGTATGCAGCGGGCTTTTCAGACTGTCAGAAAAATAGAACCCAAAAGGTGGCATGATCAGAGGCCACAGAAGAGGGCGGGGAGATCCAGGGGTTTCCAGTACGAAGAGAAAAAACCGCAGGTTCAGCTCGTAGCGCCACGGAAAAAAACTCTAAAACTCCAGGAAGGAACGACCGTTAAGGAATTTGCAGAACTTATCAGCGTCAAGCTGTCTGATGTAATTAAAAAATTCATGGAACTTGGATATATGCCAACCATCAATCAGCCCGTTGATACTGAAGCGGCTTTATTGATAGCAGAAAATTTCGGAGTCAAACTCGAATTGGCAGCAATCGAAGAAGATACGGTTGACGTTGAGACACCGGAGGAACTCGGTAACCTTGTTTTCCGTCCTCCTGTGGTTACTATCATGGGACATGTAGACCATGGCAAGACGTCACTCCTTGACGCGATCAGGGAGACAAAAGTTACGGAGAGTGAAGCCGGTGGGATTACCCAGCATATTGGGGCATATAAAGTGAATCTCAGCGGCAAGGATATTGTGTTTCTGGATACCCCCGGTCACGAGGCATTTACGTCCATGAGAGCACGGGGTGCAAAGGTGACTGATATCGTTGTCCTTGTCGTAGCAGCGGACGACGGTGTCATGCCTCAGACGGTCGAAGCAATCAATCATGCGAAAGCTGCGAATGTCCCGATTGTTGTTGCGGTTAACAAGATCGATAAGCCTGAGGCAAATCTCTCAAAAGTTAAGAATGAGCTTTCGGAACAAGGGATCATTTCAGAGGAGTGGGGGGGACAGCACATCTTTGTAGAAGTTTCTGCCAAAAAACGTATCGGCATTGAACACCTGCTTGAGATGATACTCCTTCAGGCAGAAGTGATGGAGCTCAAGGCGAATCCCGATAAGGCTGCCCGCGGCACCATCATTGAGGCGAAGCTTGATAAAGGCAGAGGCCCTATTGCGACTGTTCTGGTGCAGTCGGGTATGCTACGGGTCGGTGATGCTTTCCTTGCCGGAATACATGCGGGAAAGGTGAGAGCATTGATTGATGACAGCGGAAGACGGATAACCGAAGCAGGCCCCGCAACTCCGGTCGAAGTCATCGGGTTTGCAGATGTCCCGTCATCAGGAGATATTTTTACCGTTGTGGAAGACGAGAAGAGGGCCCGGCAGGTGGCTTTTGCCCGGCAGCAGAAAGAAAAGCTTGCAGAGATAGCTCGGACGAGAAAACTTACCCTCGATGAACTGTACGCAAAAATAAAGGAAGGCGAAATCAGGGAACTGAATATCATCATTAAGGGTGATGTTCAGGGGTCCGTTGAGGCAATGAAGGACGCTCTCGAACATATTACTCATCCGCAGGTAAAAGTGAAGGTGATCCACTCATCGGTGGGCGGTATAAATGAGTCTGATGTTATGCTTGCGACTGCTTCAAGCGCAATTATCATAGGCTTCAATGTAAGGCCTGAGTTGAAAGCGTATCAGGTGGCGGAAAAAGAAGGTGTTGATATCAGGCTGTACAATGTGATATACGAAGCCATTGAAGAGGTCAAGAAGGCTCTTGAGGGACTTCTTGAACCGACCCTGAAAGAGAAAACCCTCGGCAGAGCAGAGGTACGGCAAATCTTCCCCATATCGAGAATCGGGACGGTTGCCGGATGCTATGTTCTCGACGGATTTATGAGTCGTTCAAGCGATGGTATACGGATTATCAGGGATAATATCGTTGCCTATGAGGGGAAGATCAGTTCACTTAAAAGATTTAAGGAAGACGTGAAGGAAGTGCAAACAGGATACGAGTGCGGTATTATGATCGAAAACTTCAATGATCTGAAGGTTGGAGATATACTCGAAAATTATATTATCGAAAAGATAGCCGCAAGATTATAAAGAACAAAATTCTAATCTCTAAATTCGAAATTCTACATATAGCATCATACATGAATACGCATGTCATTCCCGCAATCCCGAAAGCTTTCGGGAGGTCGGAAATCTTTCCGGAAAGATTCTCGCCCCGGCGAGTCGCCTGTGGAGACCGGACAAGCCGGAATGAAAAATTTCATAAGCATTTTTTGCGTTAAGGTTTTTTGCCTTATATAAATATTAAGCTGGACTGTAAATATTTTTTATTCTGTTTGTTTAGCATTTAGATATCAGAATTTGGAACTTCCGAGGTAATATATGCTTCCCTATAAACGTTCTCAACGGGTGAGTGATCTCCTGAGAGAAGAAATCGCTGATATAATTTTTTTTAAATTAAAGGACCCGCGGATCGGGTTTTTAACGGTTACCGGTGTTGATGTCACCGATGATCTCAAAATAGCTGTTGTCTATGTGAGTATACTTAAGGAGGAAGAAAAACAGTCCACGCTTGATATACTGCATGCGGCCAAAAGTTTCATACGGTCTGAATTGTCGAAACGTCTGAAGATGAAGTTTATCCCGACCATCGACTTCAGGCTGGATACGTCCATTGAATATGGGAACAGAATCGACCAACTCCTCAATGAGATCAGTAAGAAAGATGAACATTCCTCCTGAACTCCTGACATTCCTCAGAGAGAAAAACGATTTTTTCATTGCGACTCACATTAATCCGGAAGGCGATGCACTGGGTTCGTCTCTCGCACTTTCCATGGCTCTGAATGCCCTCGGGAAAAACACGGTGCTTTTTGACCGGGATGGAGTCCCGGAGTTTTACCGGTTTTTGCCGGGCTATGAAAAAATCATGCAGACCTTTGCTAACCTGCAACCGGCAGCTTTCAACCTCCTCCTGCTTGACTGCAACACCCTCAGTCGGGCAGGTATCGAAGCCCTGAATTTCAGACAGTCTGCGATCATTGATCATCACGAAACGGAGTCAGACTTCGGTGACATACGCTGGATCGAGCCAAAGGCAGCAGCAACGGGATTAATGATATTTTACCTCATCAAGGAATTGGGTGTTGGGATTACCAAAGAAATGGCCATAAATCTTTATACTGCGATTGCTATCGATACAGGGACATTCAGATTCGGCAACACAACCGCAGAGGTTTTGCGCGTCGCAGCAGACCTTACCGACTCCGGAGTACATCCTGCGTTTATATCCGGGAGTCTTTATGAAACCTGGTCCGAGTCAAGATTCAATTTGCTGAGGATGGCCCTGCAAACGCTCGAAATCAGGAACAAAATTGCTTTCACTTTTGTGAACAGAGAGATGTATAAGAAGACGGGTGCAGGCCCTGAAGACACAGAAAGTTTTTCGAGCTTTCCACGGATCATGAGAGATATCAGAATTTCTGTATTTTTTCGGGAGATTGATGATGATTACTGGAAAGTCAGCCTGCGTTCAAAAGGCGATATTAATGTTGCTATGATAGCATCTTTTTTTGAAGGTGGTGGTCACAAAAACGCCGCCGGTTATTTTGTAAAGGCCCCCCTTGAAACCGCAAAACAGTCGCTCCTGACAAGATTATCAGAAGTAACATAGCCTGCTAATGACTGTATAAGTATTCATCATTGCTCGTATCAACCGGACTACACCGATACCTGAGCATTCACCTCTTTTGAGAACATAATCAAGTCCTTCTCAAAATCCACAACGACTGTATCACCTTCTCCAAACGTCCTGTCAAGGATCTTCGTCGCGAGCGGATTCAGGATTTCCCTCTGTAAAGCCCTCTTCAATGGCCGGGCTCCGTAAATCGGATCAAACCCGATATCCGCAAAATACTCTTTGGCACTCTCCGTCAGCCTGATATCGACATTTTTCTCCCCGATATATTTCTTCATTCTGTTCACCTGG
This sequence comes from Nitrospirota bacterium, assembly GCA_018262395.1. Next base: position 7,222 of record JAGSYM010000013.1, read on the forward strand.
ATTTCGACGATCTGTTTCAGGAGTTCTTTTGTCAGCGGATTGAAGACGAGAATTTCATCAACCCTGTTCAGGAATTCGGGCCGGAAAAAGGTCTTCAGGTCATCCATAATCTTCTCTTTCAATTCAGCATTGTCAATTACCCAGTAGGCTGAAGGCCTCTTTGCCCTTTCCTCAAGCATTTCCTGTATGTGAGCGCTTCCGATATTCGATGTCATGATAACAACGGTATTTCTGAAATCAACTGTTCTGCCATGACTATCGGTAAGCCTTCCGTCGTCGAGGACCTGCAAAAGCAGATTGAATACTTCCGGATGAGCTTTTTCAACCTCATCAAAGAGGATTACCGAATACGGCTTTCTTCTGACAGCTTCAGTCAGCTGTCCACCCTCCTCGTACCCGACATATCCGGGAGGGGCACCGATAAGCCGGGAGACGGTATGTCTTTCCTGATACTCGGACATGTCGATTCTGACCATTGCATTTTCATCGTCAAAAAGGAACTCAGCAAGTGCCCTGGCGAGCTCGGTTTTCCCGACACCGGTAGGCCCCAAAAAGATAAAAGAGCCGATCGGTCTGTTCGGGTCCTGAATACCCGCCCGTGCCCTCCGCACTGCATTTGATACCGCTTCAATCGCCTCATCCTGGCCGACTACCCTTCGTCTCAGACGCTCATCCATATGGAGAAGCTTCTGTATTTCACCCTCGAGCATCCTGCTAACGGGCACCCCTGTCCATTTCGAAACGACTTCGGCAATATCCTCTTCGTCCACCTCTTCCTTCAGCATCTTTCTTCTCTGCTGGGCATCGAGGAGCTTCTTGTTTTCTGCTTCGAGCATTCTCTGGAGTTCGAGTAATTTCCCATACTTCAGTTCCGCTGCTTTTGTCAGATCACCTTCGCGTTCAGCCCTTTCTGATTCGATCTTTGTTTTCTCGATCTGTTCCTTGCAAGCCCGTATCCTCGCGATAATCTCCTTTTCGCTTATCCACTGCGCTCTCAGTTCATCCCGCTTTGTTTGGAGTTCCGCAATTTCTTTCTTGATCTTCTCAAGCCTGTCCTTTGCATCTTTTGAGTCGTCTTTCATGACTGCCTGTTTTTCTATCTCGAACTGCCTCAGTTTTCTTTCAATCTCATCAAGCTCTATCGGCATACTGTCAATCTCCATCCTGAGTTTTGATGCGGATTCATCGATGAGATCAATGGCCTTATCCGGGAGGAATCTGTCGGTGATATACCTGTTCGACAGCACTGCCGCAGCAATCAGGGCTGAGTCTTTAATCTTGACACCGTGGTGCACTTCATATCGCTCTTTCAGACCCCGCAGGATCGAAATGGTGTCTTCAACGTTTGGCTCTCTGATAAGAATCGGTTGAAATCTTCTTTCGAGTGCCGGATCCTTCTCGATGTGTTTTCTGTATTCATCGATGGTTGTTGCCCCAACGCACCGGAGATCTCCGCGTGCAAGAGCCGGTTTGAGCATATTTGATGCATCAATGGCACCCTCGGCAGCGCCCGCTCCAACAAGGGTATGCAACTCATCAATAAAAACAATGACCTTTCCTTCTGCCTGTTCAATGTCCTTCAGGACAGCCTTGAGTCGTTCTTCAAACTCACCCCTGAATTTTGTTCCTGCAACGAGAGCTCCCATGTCCAGAGCAACAACCTTCTTATCCTTTAATGTCTCAGGCACATCCCCTGCAATGATCCTTTGCGCAAGCCCTTCTGCAATGGCGGTCTTGCCGACCCCGGGCTCTCCGATGAGCACTGGATTATTCTTTGTCCTCCGGGAGAGCACCTGGATGATTCGTCTGATCTCGTCATCCCGACCGATAACAGGGTCAAGTTTCCCCTTTCGTGCGAATTCTGTGAGGTCCCGCCCGAATTTCTTCAATGCCTGGTACTTGTCTTCAGGGTTCGGATCAGTTACCCGTTGTCCTCCCCGTATCTCCCTCATGGAAGACAACACCTTATCAGATAGTGCTCCGTATTTTTTCAGAAGATCGGAGCACGGCCCTCCTACGGAAATCAGCGAAACAAGCAGATGCTCGACACTGACAAATTCGTCTTTGAGATGCTCAGCATTCTTATGTGCGTCTTCAAATACCTGTTTCAACCGCGGTGATATATACATCTGCCCCAGCGGGGTAGCACCAACGACCTTCGGAAATTTATCGATTGCTTCTTCAACAGCCTGCTGCAATGACCGGGTATTTATTCCGAGTCTTTTCAGGATCTGGCAGGCTACACCTACTTCATCCTCAAGGAAGGCCCAAAGCAGGTGTTCGGCATCGAGCTGCTGGTTGCCTTTCCTTTCAGCAAATCTCTGTGCCTCCTGTATTGCCTCCTGGCTTTTTACGGTGAATTTATCCATTATGAAAAACCTCCTTACTTACTCCTCTGCAAAAATTCTTCTTAACTTTTTGATAAAATCTTTTCTGATGTCTTCTTCAAGAAAACCCATCATCTCCTCCGTCTCTCTTTGGAACGACTCCAGCCGACGCCTGAGCCTCAGGATGATCTCAACCCCGGACCTGTTGACACCGAGTTCCCGTGTGAGCCGGAGGATCATGGCCAATTTTTCGACATCTTCCATGGAATAGAGCCTTGTCCTTTTCGTCCTTTTAGGGGCGACCAGGCCTTCCCGTTCATAGAGCCTCAGAGTCTGGGGATGGACATGCAGCATCCTTGCCACGACGCTTATCATGAAAACCGGTTGGTTTTTGTCTTGCGGTTCAATCATCGATGCAGAATCCTCCTCCGCGGATCTTCTTTATACAATGCCTCTATTTCTCTGATCTTATCTTTTGCCATGCTATCCAAGTCTTTTGGAATAACAATCTTTATCTCAACGTATTGGTTACCCCGTATCCCTGATCTTGGTGAAGGGAACCCTTTTCCAGAGAGCTTCAATCGCTGACCTCCCTGCGTCCCTTGCGGTAATGTCATCGACGCCACGCCATCCATTGTCGGGACGTCGATCTTTGCACCGAGCGCTGCCTCACTAAACGTAACCGGAAGATCAAGGTAGATGTCATCACCTTTTCTCTTAAAGATCGGATGCGATTTTACCGTGATTTCAATCAGAAGATCTCCTGATGGGCCACCGCCGGTGCCTGCACCTCCCATTCCTTTCAGTTTGACCCGGGAGCCGGAGTCTGCACCGTTCGGGATTTTTACCTTGAGGGTTTCGGTCTGAAGGGTCTTTCCGGTCCCTTGGCATGCAGAACAAACCTTTGTTACCTTTTTCCCAGACCCCCCGCAGACGCTGCAAGGTTGGGACATGCTGAAAAAGCCTTTAGAGGTTTTAAGACTTCCGGTGCCTTTGCAAGCACTGCATGTCTGGGATGATTCTGCACCGGAGCCGTTACAGGTTTTACACGTGACTTCCCTTCTGAAGGTAATCGGTTTTGTGACGCCGGAGAATGCCTCTTCCATGGTGAGTTCAATGCCCATGACCATATCAGGGCCTTTGGCATGATAAGCTTCAGGCCTTGCCTTTGCACCAAAGAGGTCAGAAAACATATCACCGAATCCTCCAAACTCAAATCCTTCCCTGAAATCATGTGTTCTAAACCCTTCGAACCCGGGACCACCTGCCCGAAATTGCGTGCTGCCGAACTGGTCATATTCGGCCTTCTTCTTCGGGTCACCAAGCACCTCATACGCCTCGTTGATTTCTTTGAACTTCTGTTCGGCAACTTTGTCCCCTGGGTTCAGGTCAGGGTGATATTTACGTGCAAGCTTTCTGTATGCTTTTTTGGTTTCATCCGGCGAAGCATCTTTGCTTACCCCGAG
>JAGSYM010000160.1 GCA_018262395.1 Nitrospirota bacterium
AGCCTGGAGCGCCCGGATTGCAGACTCTCTCCCTGCACCTGGTCCTTTCACAAAAATATCGACCTGTTTCATCCCGAAATCCATCGCCTTTTTTGCTGCCGCAGCAGCAGCCATCTGTGCAGCATACGGTGTGCCTTTTCTCGAACCTTTGAAGCCCAGGTTGCCTGCACTGGCCCATGTAAGCACTCCGCCACTCGGATCTGTTATTGTCACAATAGTATTGTTAAACGTAGCCTGAATATGTGCTGCGCCATATGCGATATTCTTTTTTTCTTTCTTTACGCCTTTTTTTCTTTGAGCCATCCCTTAAGCCTCTTTCTTTTTACCCATAACGGCTTTTCTTGGACCTTTGCGCGTCCGCGCATTAGTTTTTGTCCTCTGGCCTCTTACAGGCAGTCCAAAACGGTGTCTCATTCCCCTGTAACTTCCGATATCTATCAGCCTTTTAATACCCATAGATATGTCGCGTCTGAGATCACCCTCTACCCTGTAATCCCTCTCCAACACACTCCTTATTTTAACAATCTCTTCGTTCGAAAGGTCTTTAACCCTTGTATTGGGATTGATACCCGTCTCAGATAGAATCTTCTCTGACAGAGTCCTTCCAATGCCGAAAATTCTTGTTAAACCAATTTCAACACGCTCATTTTTAGGCAAATCCACTCCGGCAATTCTGGCCAACTTTTACCCCCTTGGAGTTTTCTGCTGTTTTTTACTGTTCACCATTGCTTGTCTGCGTTCTACTCTGTACCTTATCCCTGCTTCTGTTTGTGTCTCGGGTTTTCGCAGATAACCCGAATAATGCCTCTTCTTTTCACAATCTTACATTTTGCACAAATAGGCCTGACTGAAGAACGAACTTTCATGGAATCTCTCACTTTCGCCTGTTAGCTTTTTTTCTTCCTAATCCTATTTAAATCTGTACGTTATTCTTCCCTTGGTAAGGTCATAGGGAGACAGTTCTACCGTAACTCTGTCACCCGGGAGAATCTTTATAAAATGCATCCTCATTTTCCCTGAAACATATGCAAGCACGATCTGCCCATTTTCAAGTTCAACCTTAAACATTGCGTTCGGCAGTGGTTCAACGATTTTCCCTTCAACTTCTATATTGTCTTCTTTTGACATTAGCTAATTAATATAAGCTTTTTAGTGTATTTTAGTCAATATTCTTGGCTGATCTTCTGTCACAAGGATTGTATGCTCGAAATGAGCCGACAGAGTACCATCCATCGTCACAGCAGTCCACCCATCATCGAGCACCACAACCTCATGTCTACCTGCATTCACCATTGGTTCTATTGCCAGTGTTATACCTGATCTGAGCCTTGGTCCGCGACCAGGCAGCCCAAAATTTGGCACCTGCGGATCCTCATGGAGATCCCTGCCTATCCCATGGCCTACAAACGCCCTGACCACGGAAAAGCCGTTTGATTCGATATGTTTTTGAATTGCGTGTGAAATATCCGAGACCCTGTTGTTTTTTCGCGCATATTCTATGCCGAGATATAAGGATTCTTCTGTAATCTGTAAGAGCTTTTCAGCATCCGGGGTTATCTTACCAACAGCAAATGTGCTGGCTGCATCACCATAAAAACCGTCTTTGTAAACGCCAAGATCAATTCCGACGATATCGCCTTCCTCCAACACCCTGTCGGACGGGATACCGTGAATAACCTCATTATTTATTGACGTGCAGATGCTTGCAGGGTATCCCCGGTATCCCTTAAAAGCCGGGACCGCGTTATTTGACCGGATATACGAGTCTGCAAACTGTTCTAATTCACTGGTTGAAACACCGGGAGTCACCATATCTTTCAAATAATCAAGTGCCTTAGCAACAACGAGACATGATTGAGTCATCTTTTCTACTTCCTCTGGAGATTTCAATATGATCATTGCTCCACACGTTAGGTCCCGATAAATGTGTGCCGAGGATTCCTGTCCCTTATTTCCGTCCCCTGATTCTGCCCTTTTTAAGAAATCCCTCGTAGGAACGGGTCACTAAATGAGACTCTATCTGTGAAACCGTATCCAGAGCAACACCAACTGCAATGAGAAGAGATGTCCCGCCGAAATAGAACGGGACATTAAATCTCTGTATGAGGATTTCAGGGATTATACAGACAATACCAAGGTAAAGAGCACCCACGAACGTCAAACGGGATAAAACCTTATAAATGTATTCTGAAGTCTTTTGCCCTGGTCGGATACCAGGTATATATCCACCATATTTCTTGAGATTATCTGCGATATCAACAGGATTGAAAATAATGGCTGTATAAAAGTAAGCAAAAAAGAAAATCATGCCGACATAAAGAGTCGTGTATAGCACCGTCCCCGGGGAAAGTTGTCTCGCAATTGCCTGAACCCACGGGACTGCAATAAAACCGGCTACTGTTGCCGGAAACATGATGATCGAAGACGCAAATATCGGTGGTATCACGCCTGAGGTATTAATTTTTAAGGGGAGATGCGTCGACTGGCCGCCATAAACTTTTCGGCCGACGACCCTCTTGGCGTACTGCACAGGGATCTTTCTCTGTCCCCTCTCCATGTAAATAATTCCTGCCACAACAGCGACCATCATGACGACAAGGAAGATAACAAAAAAGATCGAGAGCTCTCCTGCCTGCACGAGCCGTCCGGTGCTAATTATTGCATTGGGAAACCGCGCAACAATGCCGGCAAAGATGATGAGCGAGATACCGTTCCCGATTCCCCGTTCAGTAATTTGTTCACCAAGCCACATGATAAAAGCCGTACCTGAGGTAAGGGTGAGCATCGTCAGCAATCTGAATGACCATCCCGGATTTTGCACAAATGCGCCTCCTGCCATACCTTCAAGACCAGCCGCAATACCGAATGACTGTATTGCACTAATAACGACAGTCCCGTACCGTGTATACCGCACAATTTTTTTCCTGCCCGCCTCACCTTCTTTAGCAAGTTTTCCTATGGCAGGAATAACAACAGTTAAAAGCTGGAAAATAATCGATGCACTGATATAAGGCATAATACCAAGGGCAAAAATAGTAACCCTGGACAAAGCGCCTCCGGAAAACATGTCAAAAAAGCCCATAAGCGCCCCGCCTTTTTCAGTCAGGAATTTGCTCAACTCCTCTCCATTAATGCCAGGGGTCGGGATATGAGCTCCTATCCTGTAAACAGCAAGGAGGGCAAGAGTAAATAAAACCCTGCTTTTGAGTTCCGGTATTTTAAAGATATTCTGGAAGCTTGATACGATGCCCAATTGTTAAACTACCTCTGCTTTGCCACCTGCAGCAGCTATCTTGGCCAATGCAGAGGCACTGAAAGCATCTGCCTTGATTGTAATCGGCCTCTGTATTTCACCTTCTCCAAGGACTTTAAGGCCGCTTTTTAAATCTTTGATAACACCTTTCTCAAGGAGGGATTCCGGGGTTATAATATCAATTCCTTTCAGGGCATTGATATCCTTAAGGTTTATGATTGCAAATTCAACAGCAAAATGGTTCTTGAAACCTCTCTTGGGAAGCCTTCTCTGAAGAGGCATCTGTCCGCCTTCAAACCCAGCTCCTTTCGTTCCTCCGGAGCGGGCTTTTTGTCCTTTATGGCCTTTGCATGAAGTTTTTCCATGACCTGAACCCACTCCTCTGCCAACTCTCTTGTTTCTCTTTCTACTCCCAGCAGCGGGCTGTAAATCTTCTAACTTCATGATACCTCCTGTGTCTCTTCCTCAGCTTTTCCTCTCAGCTTCATCACCGTATCAGGATTTTTCAAACTCATCAGTCCATTTAAGGTCGCTTTTACAGAATTGAAAGGATTATGACTGCGGAGAGATTTTGCAACAACATTCTGCACACCACCAACTTCGAGGACAGCCCTGACCGCACCACCCGCAATAATGCCGGTACCTTTGACTGCGGGATTGATAACGACGGTTCCGGAGCCAAATCTTCCAATAATCTTATGCGGCAATGTTCCATCCTTTATGGGGAATTTGACAAGGGATTTTTTTGCCTGTTCCACTCCTTTACGTATTGCCTCAGGAACTTCCGATGCCTTTCCTTTTCCAACACCAACAGTTCCGTCTCCATCACCCACAACAACAAGGGCAGTAAAAGAAAACCGTCTGCCGCCTTTTACGACTTTGGCAACTCTGTTTATGTATACAACCTTATCCTGTTCGTTATGAGCACCTGGAAACCAAATACCGAAACCTCGTCAAAATTCAAGCCCTGCTTCCCGGGTAGCTTCAGCTAAAGCTTTAATCGTACCATGATACAGATACCCGCTTCTGTCGAAGACAACTTGCTTTATACCTTTCTCCAAAGCCCTTTTTGCAATCAGTGCTCCCACCTGTTTTGCTGCATGAACATTGCCTTTATGCGATTTCTCAGCCCGTAATTCCTTATCGTGAGTTGATGCTGCTACGACCGTATGTCCCGTTGAGTCATCAATAAGCTGGGCAGATATGTGATTTAAACTCCGAAAAACCGACAATCTCAGTCTTGCAGGCGTCCCTGATACTTTCTTCCTTATTCTGATCTGCCTTCTCTGTCTGGACTCTTTTTTGCTCTCAGTCAAAACACCCTCCACCTTTTTGCTTTACGGTATCTGTTACTGTGATTCGTTCTGTTCCGACGGATATTTCGATCGCAAGTAACGCCTCACGATTCGCCGTATCTATTTCTTCCCGGCCTTTCCGACCTTCAACTTAATTCTCTGGCCTGAGTATCTGATCCCTTTTCCTTTATACGCATCAGGGCATCGCAATGCCTTGAGACTCGCTGCAACTTGTCCAATTTGCTGTTTATCGACCCCGGTAAGAGTAATCTGAACCTGTTTCTGATCAGCAACTGCCTTAATGCCTGGTGGTAGTTGAAACTCTATGGGATGGGAATAACCAAGAGTCAGCATAATCTTATCACCTGAGACCTGTGCCTTATATCCGATGCCGACTATATCAAGAACTTTCTGGTAGCCCTGGGAAACACCGATAACCATATTTGTTATCATGCTTCTTGTCAGTCCGTGCAGTGCGCGCTCTCTCTTCGTATCTCCCGCCCTCACTACAGATACAAGGCCGCCGTTGATTGAAACGTTCATTTTATCAGGATACGTCCAGCTCAATTCCCCTTTCGGACCCTTCATATGTATCGTGCTTTCATCGACACTAACAGCAACTTTATCCGGTATCTCAATTGGTTTTTTGCCGATTCGTGACATACGCTCTCCGCTCCTTTACCACACGTAGCAGATGACTTCCCCGCCAACACCTTCTCGCCGGCATGTCTTATCACTCATAATGCCTTTTGATGTTGTGAGGATAGCGACTCCGAG
>JAGSYM010000161.1 GCA_018262395.1 Nitrospirota bacterium
TTTACGCTTTATCTTTGCTATTGTTTTTTGCTGACTACTGCCTACTACATACTGTCTACTGTCTTTTTGCTGTCTACTTTTTTGTCTTCTCAGTGCCCAGCCTTCAATGTTTGTCTGTTCGACCCTGCTTAATGCAAGCGCGTTTGCAGGGACATCCTTTGTTATTGTGGAACCCGCCCCGACAACAGACCCCCGGCCGATCGTCACCGGGGCAACAAACTGTGAATCACTTCCAATGAAAACATTGTCCTCTATGGACGTACGATGTTTTTTAAAACCGTCATAATTGCAGGTTATGGTGCCTGCCCCTATATTCACACCCTTTCCTATCTTTGCATCTCCAAGATATGTCAGGTGTAACGCCTTAGTATCCGGACCAATCAACGAATTCTTGACCTCGACAAAATTTCCTATTTTCGCATGCTCGCCAATAGTGCATCCGGGCCGTATATGAGCAAGAGGGCCTACTGATGCTCTCTTTTTAACAATCGACTCCTCAATAAGGGTTAAATCCTTGATTGTTGCATCATCCTCTATCATGCTATCCAGAATTCTGATATTCGGAAATAGTGTGCACCGCCTGCCGATCTTCGTGGACCCTTCGATATGCACATTCGGATAGATAATCGTTCCCTGTCCGATCAGACTATTTGCTGAAATAAATACTGAGCCGGCATCGATGAAGTTGACCCCCTGACCGCGCCATTTCTCGATTATCCTGCATCTCATCAGTTGTCCTGCTCTCTCGAGATCCTCGCGTGTATTAACCCCTGTGAATTCGTCTTCAGAGTCTGTGCAGAAAGCTCCTATTGCCATGCCTTTCTCTCGGGCAATGTGTACGATATCGGTCAGATAATATTCTCCCTTCGCCTTGTTCACTTGTATTTCCTGAAGAAGGCGCAAGGCTTCCGGCTCGATCGCATACACACCACTGTTCACCTCGTTAATTTCTCTCTGAGCAGCTGTTGCATCCCTGGTTTCCACGATTGACATAATCTTTCCCTGCTTGTCTCTCACGATCCTCCCGTAAGAACCCGGGTCTGCAGCAATGAATGAAAGCAGGGAGAGAGAATATTTTTTCCTCCGGTGCTGCGCCAGAAATTTTCTGATTGTTTTCTCAGTTATCAAAGGGGTATCACCATTTACAACGATTGCAGTACCACGAAAGTTTCTCAGATATGGAACAGCCTGTAAAAGTGCATGCCCCGTCCCCTTTGCTTCTCTCTGTTCTGCATAGGAGAGAGTACCCGGAGCTTGAATGGAGTCCCTGATGAGCCCGGCATGCTTTCCTACGACAGCAATAATTTTTTCCGGTTTCACCATTTGCAGCGTGTCCACAACATACTGAAGCATTGGTACGCCGTGCAGTGTGTGGAGAACCTTCGGCAGGGATGAGTTCATCCGAGTCCCGAGACCGGCGGCCAAAATGATGCCGGCCAGGTTCACCCTTTCACCTCTGATATCTTCGAAGGCGTTGCAATGCCACCAGACAGGATAATCTTGATCCCGTCCTCTATCGGGATATCAGTGAAAAAGATATGCTCATCACGGAAAAGAGCTATTTCGCCGAAGTATATAAGGTTTGTCGGGATGTACACTGCCTTCAGACTCGTCTCTGCCTGATCCTGTATCGTCTTCATAACACACTCTCTCGTCAGAAATCCGTATGCATAGACACGGGGTCTCGGGTATTCGACAATCACAAATTTCTTAAATGATGAAACCTTGCTGTCAGGAGAAAAAGCGTCGACAAGCTGTTTCACTGAGGTATAGATCCCCTTCAGGACCGGAATTTTGAGTATTAGATGCTCAAAGGATTCTATAATCTTCCTGCCGAAAACATTCGTTGAGATGATGCCGACGATGAATATGAGGACGACAGTCGAGATGAAACCGAGGCCGTGCACGTGATAACCAAGAATTTTGTAATAAAGAGGTTCCAGGAAACCATCAAGGAACTTGAAAAGCCACCATATGACGAGAAAAGTGATAACAGCCGGTATTGATATGAGGAGACCTGCAATAAACCTCCTCTTGAAGGTTGCCCGGATAGAAATTTTCATACTACCTCTCAACCTTGGCAATTACCTCTTCAGGCACATCAAAGTTAGTGTAGACATTCTGAACATCCTCATGATCTTCAAGGGCTTCAATCAGTCTTATCATCTGTTCAGCCTGTTTTTCATCAATAGTCGCATAATTCTTCGGTAACATCGTTACCTCTGCAAAAGCTACGGAAATACCAGACTCCACGATAGAAGTCTTCACTTTCCCAAGATTCTCAGGTGCTGTGATGACCTCAAAGTTGTCCTCTTTCGGATCGTTCTTCATATCTTCAGCACCTGCATCAAGTGCAACGGACATAAGGGCATATTCATCACTCTTTGCCTTCTCGATGAGAATATATCCTTTCTTTTCAAACATCCAGGATACACACCCTGCTTCACCCAGATTCCCGCCATTTTTGGATAAAATATGCCGTATTTCGGGAGTCGTTCTGTTCTTGTTATCCGTGAGAACCTCAAGGAGGACGGCAACACCACCGGGACCGTATCCCTCATAAAACGTTTCTTCATAAGAAACACCGGGGAGTTCGCCCGTACCCTTCATAATCGCCCTCTTGATATTTTCACCCGGCATATTCACTTCTTTCGCTTTGTCAACAGCGGTTCGCAGCCTCGGATTTCCTGTAGGGTCTCCTCCGCCAATACGCGCAGCTATAGAGATTTCCTTGACAATCTTTGTAAAGAGTTTCCCCCTCTTTGCATCGGTACTCGCTTTTTTATGCTTGATTGAAGCCCACTTGGAATGTCCGGACACCTTGCCCCCCCTGGAAGATATTTCTCCTGATTTGATTACAACTACATTTTTATGATAATGCTCAGGGAAATATACTGTCAAGACTCGATGCCATACTCTTTGATCTTCGTAAGCAGGGTTTTATAACTCACCTGGAGAATCTCTGCGGCTTTGCTCTTGTTTCCCCTCGTCTCGTGAAGCGCGCTGATAATTCGCTTTGTTTCAGCAGTCCGCAGAGCCCCTTTCCCTACAGATTCAAGCGTGCCGTCCGTTAACGAAAAAGTTCCCGCCGCTGATTGAACTTCCTTGCTCAGAACAAAATGCCCGGGTGCGATCACGTCACCATCACAGAGAATGACCGCCCTCTCTATGCTGTTTTCCAGTTCCCTGACATTGCCCTTCCAGTGATATCCCATGAGTATGTCCAGCGCTTCCTTCGAAATACTCTTAACAGGTGTCTTCATTTCATTGCAGTATCTATTGATAAAATATTCAACCAGCAGGGGTATATCTTCCTTTCGCTCCCTCAGCGGCGGAACCTTTACAGGAAATACGTTTAACCGGTAAAAGAGATCTTCTCTGAACTTCTTCTCTTCAACTGCCTTTTCAAGGTCTTTATTACTTGCTGCAACAATCCTCACATCAAGCGTAATGGACGTTATTGCCCCAACCCGCTCAATTTCACCCTCTTCAATTGCCCTGAGAAGTTTTGCCTGGATAGCAAGGTCCATATCGCCGATTTCATCGAGGAATATTGTTCCTTTGTCGGCAAGCTCGAATTTCCCCAATTTCCTTGCATCTGCACCGGTAAAAGCCCCTTTTTCGTGTCCGAAAAGTTCTGATTCAAGAAGGGCTTTCGGTATCGCCGCGCAGTTAATGGGTACAAAAGGATACTGCTTCCGGCTGCTGAGATTATGAATAGCGCGTGCAAAGAGTTCCTTACCGGTACCGCTTTCACCGAGGATGAGTACAGTCGTCCTTGTGACAGCGACCTTCTGAACAAGCTGTGCGAGATCAACAATATTCTTGCTTTTCCCGATAATCCCCGGCAGGCTGAATCTCGATGAAACCTCTTCTTTGAGCAGGATATTCTCTGTAACAAGCCGCTGGGCCTCGAGCGCGCGCTTAATGAGTATGATGAGGTGATCGGTGTCGAAAGGCTTCGTGATAAAGTCAAAGGCTCCTTCCTTCATAGCAGAGACAGCAGCTTCAACAGAACCGAATGCGGTCATGACGATAACAGGGGTGAGATGATTCTCCTCCTTGGATGTTTTCAGAACGTCAATACCGTTTTTATCGGGGAGTTTCAGGTCTGTCAGGACAAGATCAATCTTGCAGTCTTTCAGATACTTGAT
>JAGSYM010000162.1 GCA_018262395.1 Nitrospirota bacterium
ACAGGGACCGGCGGCAATGCGACAGTGTCCATATATTATGAAGAAATAGGCATACGTCTTAATTTCGCTCCCACTGTTCTTGAGACCGGCAGTATAAGGCTGAACATCGACCCGGCAGAGGTGAGCGGCATAACCGATTTTGTGAGACTCGAAAATCTGATCGCGCCTGTTATCGATACCAGGACGGTCAAGACAAGTGTGGACCTTAAAGAGGGGGAAAGTCTGATCCTAGCAGGGCTTTTATCTGAAGATATGAAAAAGAATATCAGCAAGATTCCTATTCTCGGGGACGTACCGATTTTGGGCGCTCTGTTCAGGACAACGGCGGAAGAGATGAGGGAACAGGAACTGGTCTTTTTTATAACGCCGAGACTTGTTAGCCCACTGCCACCAGGCACAAAGCCTGCGCTTCCTACTGACAAGGCGTTAACCCCTGAAGAGGAAAGGGAATTCAACTGGATACCTCTTCCGTCAAGAAGCAGCGGGGAGAAATAAGAAGGAATTTTGAGGAATAATGAAACTTACTCAGCACTATGAAAACAGTGGGGGAAAGGTGATCCTGCAAAGGCAGAACGGAGCTGCTGCAGTTGAGTTAGCAATACTTCTGCCCTTTCTTGCGGTGCTTGTCTTCGGGATCATCGAGGTCGGCCTGCTTTTATATAATCAGCAGGTCATTACGAATGCCAGCAGGGAAGGGGCACGGGCTGCGATAGTGGGGCATTGTCCTGGAGCGGTTGGGATAATTCGCAAAACTGATGCTGAGATCGCCCAGATAGTGACTGATTATTGTATTGACCCGGATGATACGACCAAGAAACGCCTTATTACCTTTAACGCGACAAATAATCCACCATCTACGACTGTTGCGCCGTCCCCGAGCGACTGTACCCCTGGACATGAAGTCCTTGGTGTCTGGACCGGGGGGTCTGGCTTGACAGTCGGAGATGATGTGACGGTAACAACAACTTATAATTATAAGTTTCTAGCCCCTTCTCTTCTCGGCTTTGGTCCCACAAAATTGCTTAGAGCCAGAACAGTCATGAAGATGGAGTCCGCACCATGAAATCCGGCTGGATAATAAGAAAACAGGATGGTGCTGCCGCGGTTGAATTTGCCCTTGTCTTGGGTTTTTTTCTGCTGATTGTCTTCGGTATTGTTGAGTGGAGCCTGTACCTGTTTAATGATCATATTATTACCGATGCCAGCAGAAGAGGGGCCCGGCGGGGCATCGTACAGGCGGCCCCGAAGATATCTGAAAGTGAGATTCGGTCAACCGTTCTCAACTATACCGGGGCCCGTCTTGTGACCTTTGGAGCGCAGAATACGCCTTCGGTAACAGTGCCGGCCATTTGCGTAACCTTTGGAGATGATCTTGAGGTGACTGTCAGCTATAATTATCAGTTTCTGCTCCTACCGGCGCTTACTGCCGGGCAGGTTTCTCCATCAAAAACAATAATGGCAAGAACGGTCATGAAGTGTGAATGATACAGGGGGATAAGGTAATGAAAATTAACATTTGGGCTTTGCTAAAATTGAAGGAGAAAAAAGGTGTTACCGCGGTACTGACCGCCATCTTGATCGTTATGTTCCTTGGTTTCGCCGCCCTTGCCGTAGATATCGGTTATGGGATGGTGACAAAGAATGAACTCCAAAATATTGCCGATTCTGCTGCACTGGCCGCAACGAGGCAACTCGGGACCATTTATCAGGGCATGACTTATGAACAACAGCTGGCATATGTTGTTGGCTCCGGGGATGAAACGCTTATAAAAGACGCTGCGATAAATGTTGCCGGACAGAATCAAGCAGGCGGTATGAACAGTATTGTGATCAGGGCTGAGGACATCTTTATCGGCACCTGGAGTCCTTGGGTGGAAACTAATAATCAGCCGAACGCAGTCAGAGTGATAGCACGGAGGGACAGCCTTGTGAACGGGCAGATTGCGACTTTTTTCGCGAGGATATTCGGCATGGCAGGTCGTGATGTCAATGCAGTGGCCACCGCAGCAATGACGGGACAGAGCACGGCAGATCCCGGAGAAGTTGAGCTTCCGGTAGGAATATCTAGATACTTTTTTGATACAAATACGTGCGGTGACCATATTGCCTTCAGCCCTGCAAATTCTCCGGAATCATGTGCCGGCTGGACCAGTTGGGAATATAATTCAAACGATGCGAATCTCAGAAAGATCCTGGAGGAAAATCCACAGTTTCCCAGTCCTGAAACACTTGCGTATCAATCTCGCTTTAACTTTATTGGAGGACAGTTGAGCAACCCGACATTCGATGCGCTCCTCAGCCTATTCCAGCGAAAAGGTTATGACGTTGATATCAATGGCGATCCCATCCTTGATGCCAATGGTAATCCCATGACTGACGCGGGAGCTGCCGGAGTACCGTTATGTGAGAACGTGAATTATAATAGTCAAACTAATCCTACTTGTTCTGTGCCCTGTGATGAAACTAACACCACAAGGCTTTATTATGATGCCGACAATACTATGCCAAGAAACCTGCATGAGTGGCCGACTTCTGTTCCGGTATATGACTCTGGTAGCTGCGAGAATCCGAACCAGGACATTTTAATAGTGGGCTTTGCGAGGATAAAAATGGACGATGTCTGCAATGCCCCTGCTAAAATAATCAGGGCGGTGGTTGAATGCAGCTATGTCGAACCAACAGACAACAGGGGTGGCGGTGGAAGTTATGGCGTTTTAGGTCCGATTCCAGGGCTGGTTGAATAAATCTGGAAAATTACTGAAAGGAGCTATATATGGCAGACAATATTACTACAGTAGGCCTTGAGATAAAGAACGAAAAAGTGCGTAAGGAGATGAGGGATATTGTCTCTTCTGTTGAGGGGTTTTCTGTCCAGATATCCTCTGATGTGGAAGATTGCGATATCCTGGTCATGGAACTGGGGGAAGATTGCAAAAGGGATTGCCAGAACATTGCTGCCCTCCTCAATTCTGGTTCAGTAAAAGACATATTCCTTGTCCTGCCGCGCACCGAACCCGAGGTGCTCCTGCAGGCTATGCGTTCGGGGGCGAGGGAGTTCTTCCCCATGCCTATTAACAAGGCAGACGTAGCCAATGCACTTTTGAAATTTAAGGAGAGGAACAAGAGTGCTGCTTCCGGTGTGAAAAGCAAGAAGAGGGGTAAGATCATAAACATTGTCGGAAGCAAGGGCGGAATAGGAACGACCACGATAGCGGTCAATTTTGCAGCAAGCCTTATGGAACTTCAGGGTCCGAGGAAGTCGGTGGCGCTTATTGACATGAACCTTCTCTTTGGCGATATACCGCTTTTCCTGGACATAGAGTCTGCCTTTAACTGGGGAGAAGTGGTAAGGAATATTTCCCGATTGGATTCTACGTACTTAATGAGCATTCTTTCAAAGCATCCTTCAGGTCTGTATTTTCTGCCGTCACCGACGCAGCTCGAGGGAGTGCACCTGGCGAGTTCTGAAATTATCCAGAAGCTTCTTCATCTCATGCAGAAAAATTTCGACTATATCGTCATTGACAGCGGTCAGTCACTTGATGAGGTCTCACTGAAGGTCCTGCAACTTTCCGACACTGTCTTTGTTAATGCCATATTAAGTCTGCCTTGTCTGGTCAATGTGAAAAGGCTCCTTGAGACCTTCAGGAGGCTGGAGTATCCCGCTGAGGAAAAAGTCGGGGTTGTGATTAACCGGTATCATAAGAATTCGCTTATCTCTCTGAAAGAAGCGGAGAAAGGGATTGGGAAGCGGATCTTCTGGCAGGTACCGAATGATTTTCAGACAACCATATCAGCCATCAACCAGGGGAAAACTCTCGCTGCCATATCCGGGAAGGCTGAAATTACGCAAAACATCAGTGAACTGGCATCGAAGTTTTGCCATCAGTCTCAAACACAGAAAGAAAAGAAAAGTTTTTTTAGCTGGCAGTTCCTGGAGGCCAAGTCCTAAGGTTAATAATGAATACAAATATGGGAGGTCATAAAAGATGTCCGGAAATAATAATGATCGGTTAAGCAGGATTATGAGCGCAGGGGTTGCGGGTGCTGCCTTGGGTGTAGCTGAAGCAGGCCGGCTAAGCCCATCAAAAGAATATTATGAATTGAAGACGAGGATACATGACCGGCTGCTCGATACGGT
>JAGSYM010000163.1 GCA_018262395.1 Nitrospirota bacterium
GAGGAAGTCCTCATGGCGGATATAGAGAATATCATCGCATGCCTTTCTTCTTTCAGCCTGAAACCGCTTATTAACGCGACTGGTGTTGTCATTCATACAAACCTTGGCCGGTCTACACTCTCGGAGCGGGTGCTTGAGAACATCAGGCGGGTTTCGGAGAGTTATTCCAACCTTGAATATGATATTGAAAAAGGGAAAAGAGGCAAGCGGTACACCCACATTAAACGGATTCTCCGGGAGATTACCGGTGCAGAAGATGCGCTTGTTGTGAACAATAATGCGGCTGCAGTCCTCCTCTGTCTCAATACCTTTTCAAAAGGGAAAGAAGTCATTGTTTCGAGGGGCGAACTTGTCGAGATCGGTGGCTCCTTCCGGATGCCTGATGTCATGGAATCAAGCAATGCCATACTCCGTGAAGTGGGAACGACAAACAAGACACATCTCTTCGACTATGAAAAAGCGATCAATGAAAATACCTCCCTCATTCTCAAAATCCATAAAGCCAATTTTCGGATCGTGGGATTTACCGATGAGGTCTCTATAGAAGATCTTGTGTCCCTGGGCAGCAAGCATCACATCCCTGTTATGTATGACCTCGGAAGCGGATGTCTCATTGATTTGAAGCCATACGGCATTCATGATGAGCCTGCCGTACAGGAGATTGTGAAAACAGGTGTTGATTTAACCACATTCAGCGGTGATAAACTCCTCGGCGGTCCTCAGGGTGGTGTAATCGTAGGGAAAAAAGAACACATAGAACGAATCCAGAAAAACCCGATAACGAGAGCAGTGAGGATAGATAAGCTGACTCTTGCCGGGTTTGAAGCAACGTTAATGGAGTATGTTGATGAGGAAAGGGCGATTGCTTCGATTCCGACACTCAGGATGCTCCTGCAGAAACCTGAAGAGATACGCGTTCGGGCAAATACCATAGCGAGAAAATTAAAGAAGGAAATACAAAATGCTCACGTCAAGGTAATGGCAGATACCTCAAGAGCCGGCGGCGGTTCGTTACCGGAGAGAGATCTCCCCACTTTTGTAACAGCCGTGAAACCGGACAGCATGTCTGTAAATGAACTCGAAGAAATATTGCGGAAAGGTGCACCACCTGTGATAACAAGGATCAAGGAAGATACCCTCGTTTTGGATGCAAGGACGATACGGGACAAGGATATCGCAACCCTTGTACAAAGAATAAAGGCAGCCCTGTCTTAGCACTTGTTCAACATCTATAAAACCGATAAACCTGCATGATAAAGAGCACCTCCCCCGGAACTATAATCATCGTTGATGATGAAATTGAAGCCATGACTGCGATGCGTGATTTTCTGTCGGAGCTTGGATACCGGGTTCAGGGATACACGGCGGGCTGGGATGCAGTGAAGGCCTTACAGGAGTATGGGTGCGACCTCCTTATGACCGACCTCATGATGCCTGAAATGGATGGCATTACCCTCATGAAAGCCGCAAAAGAGATAGACCGCCAGATTATCTGCATCATGGTAACAGGGTACGCCACAATTCAGACCGCCGTGGAAGCGATGAAAGAAGGGGTATTTGATTACATAACAAAACCTGTCGACTGGAAAATGCTGAGGCTGGTCCTGTCACGCGCCATGGAAGTAAGGCGGCTAATGAAATCAGAAGAGCAAATGAGAATCTCCCGGGATCAATGGAGGGCCTTTGCCGGACGTTTGACAGAAGTACAGGAACGGGAGCGTCAGAGAATTGCACGGGAACTGCATGATGGGGTTGGTCAAAACCTGATAGCGCTCGGTATGAATCTGCACTCTCTGCGTAATCCGTTAACGGATAAACGTACCGGTGTATTAGATCCGAGGCTGAATGATTCACTCGGCCTCCTAACGGATACGAATCAGACGATACGAGATGTCATCGCCGACCTCCGCCCTGCTGTTTTAGATGACTACGGGCTAATGGCAGCATTACAATCCCACAGTGACAGATTCTCAAAACGTACCGGGCTGCATATCACAGTTGAGGGTGATGAAGACATGCCCCGGCTGCCGGAGTTTGCAGAAATAAGCCTGTACCGTATTGTCCAGGAGGCATTGACCAACGTGGCAAAGCATGCACAGGCACAAAATGTATTGATACTCCTGAAGCAGTCGGATACGACCGTGCTGCTCAAAATTGCCGATGACGGAATCGGATTTGATCCCGCTGTTTCCCGTCATGTAAAGGAGACAGGAGCATGGGGCCTGCTTAATATGCGCGAACGAGCTGAGGCAATAGGCGGGACACTGAGCATAGAATCTGAAAAAGGGAAAGGCACTCACATTGTTGTCGAAATACGGATGTGATTCCTTTATGCCAGACAGAAAGTGTTTGCTCCTGTTCATAAAATGTCCTGAAAAGGGTATGGTAAAGTCGCGTCTCGCAAAGGATAGTGATATAGATAGTGCTCTCTCCCTTTACAGGAATTTCGTCCTTGATCTTCTGAAAACCCTGAAAACAGGCAGATATCGATTGAAACTCTGTTTCTATCCGCCTGATGCATTAGATAAAGTTTCTGCCTGGCTTGGCAAGAGGTATTCATACATGCCCCAGAAGGGGAAAGACCTGGGCGAGAGGATGGCGAACGCATTTCGTGAAACATTCTCGGAAGGATTTGCAAAGGTACTCCTCATCGGAAGCGATCTCCCGGATTTGACACGTTCCCTCATAAGCGAAGCCTATGAATTCAATGATTACGATGCGGTTATTGGGCCGTCTCTTGATGGCGGATATTATCTGATAGGTTTCAAGCATGACACATTCTCCCCCGAAATATTTGAAGGGATGCAGTGGGGTACAGCCCGGGTATTAACGGATACAATGGATGTATTTCGTAAAAAGAAGTACAGAGTTCATATCCTGCCTCAAAAAAGGGACATTGACAGGCTTGAAGATCTGCGGGCATTTTTTGAGCATAACAGAAACACAGAGTTTGCAGACTCAGGGACTATGGCGTTTATCAGAAATAATT
Source organism: Nitrospirota bacterium (assembly GCA_018262395.1). Next base: position 2,990 of record JAGSYM010000163.1, read on the forward strand.
GGAATAAACTTTTCAGTGAGACGAAAAAACATTAGTGGCTAAATCATTTTCCGTCATCATCCCTGTTTTCAATGAAGCTCCTATAATCAATCAGACAATTGAACATGTTTACCGAACCGGGTCAGGATTTGATGTTGAAATAATCATCGTGGATGGAGATGTCTATGGGAGTACCCAGAAAGCAATAACCAATACGCAGGTCATACAAATGACGTCCGATAGGGGCAGGGGCAGGCAGATGAACAAAGGGGCTTCTGCTGCCGGCGGCGAGATTCTTTTATTCCTGCATGCTGATTCAGAACTCCCTGCGAATGCCTTTGAATCCATCGCATCTCTCCTTGACGCAGAAGAATATGTCGGTGGTGCCTTTAATCTGGGGATTCAGTCCCGCAGATTTATCTACAGGGTTATCGAAAAATGTGTCGCCATCCGCACCCTCCTCACGAGGCTTCCTTATGGAGATCAGGCCATATTCATGAAAAAGAATTATTTCGAAAAGATGAAAGGATTTCCGGAAATTCCTATCATGGAGGACGTTGCTTTCATGAGACGTTTGAAAAGAGCGGGATATAAAATTGGTATTATTCCGCAGAAGGTGATGGCTTCGCCCCGCAGATCAGAGAGGGAAGGTGTTCTTTTCTGCACATTGCGGAACTGGACACTGATCAGCCTGTATCTCCTCGGAGTCAAGCCGGAAAGGCTGGAGAGGTTCTATTACCGGGATCTGGATGAATGAAATAAAACCTCTCCTTTCTCAGTTCTCTGGAGCCCGGGTTTTCAGGTAACGGAGACCGGTCCAGATTAAGACCCCGGCAAAGACTACCCTTAGTGTCCCCTCAGATAGAATATGGGCGAGACTCCCGCCAAGATACGTTCCTATAAGGATTCCCGGAATTAGCCCCGTCAGGAGGTCTGATTTCACATTGCCGAGTTTCCAGTGGGTGAAAGCCCCTACTCCGCCGGCGGGCACCATGGACAGGAGGGAAGTCCCCTGTGCTGTATGCTGACTGAATCCAGATAGAAGCACCATGGCAGGAACCATGATTGTACCTCCCCCAACTCCCATCATGCCGGAGAGGAAGCCTGAAAAAATTCCCGTCAATAAAAGTGTCACGATTTTAGTTGAACCCGAAACAGGGG
>JAGSYM010000164.1 GCA_018262395.1 Nitrospirota bacterium
CATATCATCAAATCCTGACCGTCTGCCTGATACAATACGGTCGCGTTGTTCACGGATTAATTTCATGCCGCTTCCGCCAAAAGCCTGTGAAGAAGTCATACGACGGGCCTTCAGTCAGGGGGCAAAGGTCAAGGCTCACAAATCAGGAGAAGCAATACCACCCGTGCACCTGGCAGGCATGGTGCGGCTTTCCATGGGAAAACCAGGCACCGCTCTTTCGGAAGACCTTATTGAACAAAGGGCACGGTTTGTCTCACTGCTGAATAACATGTTGAATATGGATAAGGACGGTTGGACCTCAAGAGAAGATATGGAGAAATGGTTCGACCATCTTTTTATACTCCTCCGGGATATGGCCGTCATGAAAATAACACGGGACGAAACTCATCTCATCAACGCTGACCTTAAGGAATATACCGACAAGATGAGCAATGCCATGGATATAAAGGGTATAATAGAGCAGTTTCAACGGTTGAATGCCCTGAAGAGGCATCTGCATTTCAATCTCAATAAATCACTCACGTGGAACTATACGGGTTCCCTGTTGAGGAAAGATATGGATAGATCATATGCCTGACGTAGTAGGAGTTCGTTTCAAGCCCTGCGGGAAAATATACGATTTTGAGGTGAATGGCCTGGAAGTCAGCAGGGGTGACCTCGTGGTCGTTGATTCCGAGCTTGGTATCAACCTGGGTAATATCGTTATCGAGCGGCATACGGTGGATGATTCTGACAAGAAGTTCAAGAAAATAATTCGGAAGGTGACGGAGGACGACCTCCTCCAGAAAGAGGAGAATAAAAAACTGGAAGCAGAATCAAAAGATTACTGCCTCGAGAGAATCATGGCACGCGGCCTTCCCATGAAGCTTATCTCCACAGAGTCAACGCTTGACAAGAAAAGGATTATCTTCTACTTCACGGCAGAAAAGAGGATTGATTTCAGGGAACTTGTAAAAGACCTTGCATCGCGGTTCAAAACCCGGATTGAGATGAGGCAGATCGGTGTAAGGGACAGTGCACGGATAGTCGGGAGTCTGGGCATGTGCGGCCGTGAACTCTGTTGTGCGAAATTCCTGACCTCGTTCGAACCAATCTCAATCAAGATGGCTAAAAAACAGGAGCTCGTACTGAACACCAGCAAGCTTTCCGGCTCCTGTGGAAGGCTCATGTGCTGTTTGGGCTATGAGTACTCGGAAACGCTTCAGGAAGAACCTGCTCTTGCTGAAAGTGAAACAATAGCGGTCACCGAAGATGAAGAGGCCGGGGAGATAGTCGTTGCATTAAGTGACCCCCTGATCGAAGCGGGCGAGTCCGCACCTCAGCATGTAGCCGCAGCAGGCAGTCCATCTCAGCAACCTGAGAAACCAGGGAGAAGGGACAAACGGAGGAAGTGGTATCCGAGGAAACGGAAAAAGAGGCCTCAGAATAAATGAACGGCAAATTCTATATCACTACGCCGATATATTATGTCAATGATGTGCCCCACATAGGTCATGCCTACACAACTGTTGCCGCTGATATCCTTGCACGATACAACAGGCTGAAGGGCAACGAGGTTTTCTTTCTGACAGGCACCGATGAGCACGGCCAGAAAGTTGAAAAGGCAGCGCAGGAAAAGGGCATGACACCGAAAGCCCATGCCGACTCGATGGTGGAGAATTATAAGAGAATATGGGATAAGCTCCTCATTCAAAACGATGCCTTCATCCGGACGACAGACCCGGCTCATATAAAGATAGTCCAGGACTTGCTTCAGAAACTTTTTGAAAAAGGCGAGATAGCAAAGAGGCTGTATTCAGGATGGTACTGCGTACCTGATGAGCGATTCTGGACAGAAAAAGAGGTTGTGGACGGCAGATGTCCTGACTGCAAGAGGCCTGTCGAGGAGATTTCTGAAGAGAATTATTTTTTCCTGATGTCCGCATATCAGGAGCGTATTATCAGGCATATTGAAGAAAATCCCTCCTATATTCTTCCCGAGACGCGACGGAATGAAATGCTCGGATTCCTGAAAAATAATCAACTCGGGGATCTCTGTATTTCGAGGCCCAAACAGAGACTCTCCTGGGGTATCCCTTTGCCTTTTGATCATAATTTTGTGACCTATGTCTGGTTTGATGCATTGTTAAATTATTACTCGGCAACACAATACCTCGCCCCAAAGCAGAGAAGAAACCTCAGTTCCCCGTTCCCTGTTCCCAGTTCTGACTTCTTAGATCTGAGTTCTGATTATTGGTGGCCTCCGGATCATCACTTGATCGGGAAGGATATCCTCACAACACATGCGATTTACTGGTCCGCAATGCTCATGGCACTCGGAATGCCGCTGCCGAAAAATATCTTTGCTCATGGCTGGTGGACTGTTGAAGGCAGAAAGATGTCTAAATCATTCGGCAATGTTGTTGATCCCCATGAAGTCGTGGATACATTCGGCGCTGATTCCTTCAGATATTTTCTTTTCAGGGAAGTACCCTTTGGCCTCGATGGAGATTTCTCCAGGAATGCGCTGATTAAGCGATTCAATACAGATCTCGCAAACGACCTCGGGAACCTTCTGAGCAGAACACTATCCATGATCGAGAAATATTTTGAGGGCGTAGTCCCTGACCCCTTTCTGCAGGCCCCTGAGGTAGAAACAGCGCTGTTAGGAGCACTGCAATTGAAGAATCAGGCGGAAAGCATATCCACAGCCTTCGATCTCTCGCTCGAAAAACTCTCCTTTGGGCATGCAATCGATACAATCTGGAATACAATCAATGCTGCCAACAAATTGATTGAAGACGAAGCCCCGTGGAATCTCTATAAGACAAACAATATGCAGAAACTCTCCCGGGTATTATACACACTTGCTGAAACGTTGAGAATCATAGCAGTCTATCTCTTCCCTTTCATGCCCTCCACCGCGGAGAAGATGTGGAAACAGCTCAACCTTCGACACGATATTGCAGGAGTGACTCTCGAATCCGAAGCACAATGGGGAGGGTTGAAGCCGGGCACTAAAATTTGCAAAGGGCCCGCGCTTTTCCCCAGGATAGAAACGGATAAAACCCAGTAACAGTGCTGTTCTTGACTTACCGGGAATTTGTCGGATAATATTAAGGGACTTCAAAAACAGAATACCAAAATGACAATCGCAATCGGCTGTGACCACGCGGGTATCGAACTAAAGAAAGAGATACTGTCCCTCTTGCAGGAGCTTCATCTGCAGTGCGTTGATTATGGTACGGACGGACCAGAATCAGTAGACTATCCGGATTTTGGCGAGAAGGTCTCAGAAGCTGTTTCTGCAGGAAAGATAGAGAAGGGGATACTTATCTGCGGGACGGGGATAGGGATGTCTATCGTAGCAAATAAATTCCCCGGGGTGAGAGCGTCTCTTTGCAACGAGCTCTTCACAGCAAAAATGAGCAGGCTCCACAACGATGCAAATATCCTCGTCCTTGGTGGCCGAATTGTCGGCAAAGATCTGGCAAGAGAGATTGTCAAAACATGGGTGAGAACCCCTTTCGAAGGGGAAAGACATAGAAGAAGACTCGACAAAATATCACATATTGAAGGGCGTCTGCAAAAACATGGTATTTACAAATCTTAAAGTGATTGATCCTGAAGTATACGAAGCGATACAGAAGGAAATAGAACGGGAAAGAAGGAACATTGTCCTCATTGCCTCAGAGAACTATGCAAGCCCCTCGGTGCTCGAAGTGCAGGGCTCTGCCTTCACCAATAAGTATGCTGAAGGATACCCCGGGAAAAGATACTACGGTGGCTGTGAATATGCTGACGTTGTTGAAACTCTGGCAATAGAGCGGGCCAAGCAGCTCTTCGGGGCAGAACATGTCAATGTCCAGCCTCATTCAGGATCACAGGCCAACATGGCAGTCTTTTTTGCTGTCCTCAAGCCCGGTGATTCCATATTGAGTATGAGCCTGAGCCATGGAGGACACCTGTCTCATGGTGCTTCGGTAAATTTCTCGGGAACATTTTATAAGCGTGTGGCTTATGGGGTTAACAAAAATACCGGGTATATTGACCATGAAGAGGTCAGACGGCTCGCCTTAGCGCATAAACCGAAGATGATCCTTGTCGGTGCGAGCGCTTAT
>JAGSYM010000165.1 GCA_018262395.1 Nitrospirota bacterium
GAATATCTTTATCCCGGTGAAGAGCCCAATGCTGGAATCCATCATCGAGGATAAAAAGACGTTGAGACTGGAGACCAGAGACTGGAGAATGCAGGTTTTCTATTGCAAACATTCCTGCCTTATATCGGTTCTTCCCTTTAACTATTGGGACACCAGGTAAAGTTTCGGCCATGAGCATTGCTTCATCTCCTGCCTGTTCTTCATCAAGCAGCGGGCCATCTCCCCTGCTCACAAAACAGGGACCTTCAGCCTTTCCCTTATAGCCCCTGGTAATGATGCATGGTTGAAACCCCCTCGTAACAGCCTTCCTTGCCAGGGCCATGGTCGCAGGTGTTTTTCCGGTACCTCCGAGCGTTATATTGCCGATACTGATAACCTTATTGGGCAGTATTTTCCGGATCTTTGTACCACGCCATTTGTGAATCGAATAACCTGCATAATAAATAAGCTCAAGCGGTGTCATTTTGTTTTCTATGGAAAAACCCTTTTATCAGAACGTAGGATATGCCTGATCCGACAATCCCAAGGATGAGGCCGCCAACGATAATCGGCAGTAAATAATGGCTGAGAAGATAACTTAATTCATAAGAGGATGTAATCTTGAGGAACTCTCCGTGCAGAACCACGCTTCCTACCTCAGCGCTGATTAAAAGCTGGACCGGCAACGTTAAGGGGTTTGATATCTGTGTGCCGAGCAGCACAATCAGTGTATTAACCCTTAAGAGCGAGGCAAGTACTATTGCTGTTATGGTGTGAGTGCCAAACAGCGGAATAAAAGCGACAAAAATGCCCACAGCAACACCAAGGGCTATCTCATGAGGCGATAATCCTATTTTGCCGAGCCTGACTATATAATCCTTCAATATCCTAAAATACTTCATCGTGCCACCTTAACCCGAACAATATTTTTAAAAAGTGCAGAAGTTACGAGAAAAATTAGTTTTCGATACCTCAGTCTACCTTTCACTGATGATTTGCTGAATATTCTTATCAAAAGATCGATGGAAAATATTTTATTCAATCATCGAGTTAAATAATTTTTCGAGCAATGTCTGCATTTTTTGGGCTAATGTACTGGCCAATGATCTTCATTGCCTTTTCAACGGCGCCTGAATTCTCCTGATACATTTTTTGGGCCTTTATGCCGATGTCTCTTGCCTTTTCAGGAGACAAAAGCAACTCTCTCAACATAGAGGGGAGTCCCTCCTCACTCACATGAATCGCTGCCCCTCCATTATAGAAATCCTGAATCACCGGGAAATTTTCCATATGTGGCCCGCAAACAATCGGGGCACCCCAGTATGCCGGCTCAAGGGGATTCTGACCACCATACCCTCTGAAGCTTTTCCCGATGATTGCAATTGTGGATATGCCATACACTGCCGACAGTTCCCCGACACTGTCAAGAAGAATGATTGTACCACGTATTGCCTCTGCTTTCTGCCCTTCAGGAAGTTCCGAACGCTTCAGAAATTCTTTCCCTTTCGACCTGAGCATACTTTCAACACGTCCAAACCGCTCAGGATGTCTTGGTGCAATGATGAGATTGAGGCTGGGGAAATCTCTCTTGAGATCAGCATACACCGATGCCATCAGTTCCTCTTCTCCTTCATGGGTGCTGCCTGCCACAATAACCGGGCCTGAGATAAACGAAGCCCATCCCGGAATCTGTGTGGACGGCTTTACATCAAATTTAAAACTGCCCACAATATATATTTTCCCGCTGTCGACTTCAAGACTTCTCAATCTTTGAGCATATTCCTCATTCTGCATTCCAAAGGAATCGACAGAGGAAAGAACTTCCCTCATAAAAAATGAAATCTTTTTATATCCATGAAATGATTTTTCAGAGATTCTTCCATTAAGCAGGACAACCGGAATCCCGTTTCCCTTGAATATCCTGAGCATGTTCGGCCACAACTCTGTCTCTATGATAATGAGCAGTTGGGGTTTTATCTTGTTAATCACTGGTCTCAGGATAAAGGAGATATCGAACGGGAGATACACAATACCTGTCCCTGACGGCGATTTTTCCCGTGCAACTTTCTGGCCGGTATCAGTAATGGTTGACAGGATTATTCTCTGAGCAGGATATGCTGTTTTCAATCTGTTGAGGAGCGGTAAGGCAGCCATCACCTCACCGACCGATACAGCATGAACCCAAATAAGAGGTGAAGGATGAAGGATGAAGGATAAATCAAAGAATCCACATTTTTCTCTGAACCATCTCCTTCGAATTTCCATCGGCCTCTTGTAATACTCAAAAGGCAGAATACAAATCAGGGCAACGATGTATAGAAGACTATAAATGAAGTACATGATTTACTATACGGTCTGTAGATTGAAAAGCGAATTCATTCAATTTGTCATGCTGAACTTGTTTCAGCATCTCCCAACATGTGATTGAACATAAGACCCTGAAATAAATTCAGGGTGACAAAATCTTTTGGCAGCCCAACCTTACCTTCTGCCGGCCATCTCCATCACGATCTCTGCAACCCTCTCTGATGGTTTTTTTTCAGCAAACTGCCCTTTAATCATCCTGAATGCCGTGATCATATTTTCTCTATGCCGTTTATCAAACGTGATCTTTTTCAATTCTTTTACGATCTCAAAAGGATTAGCGCTTTCCTGGAGGAGTTCCCGGACAACCTCTTCACCGGAAAGGATATTGACGAGTGATATATACTTTACTTTGACGATTCTTTTTCCAAGCTGATACGTCAGGGGAGAGAGTTTATACATAACGACCATCGGTACCTCAAGCAGTGCTGTCTGAAGGGTAGCCGTACCGGAGGCAACCACAGCCATGTCGGATGCAGCAAGCACCCTTACCGATTCACCCTTCCTGATAACTGCATCTTCTCTTCGGAGATGTTCAAGATAGGGTTTATATTTCTCCTCATCTGTGTTGGGGGCAAGCGGAATGCAGAACTGATAGTGCCCGGCTGATGCTATCTCAGGATCACACTTGAATTGTCGTATCATATCAACAAGCAAGGGAAAGTGTCTGTTTAATTCACTTGGCCTGCTGCCTGGAAGAATAGATAAAAGAGGTCGATTGTCATCAAGACCAAGGATATTTTTAAAGTGTTCCTTAAGTTCAGGATTTATCGTGATATTTGATAATCCGAAAGAAGTCTTATCGCTGACTGCTGACTGTTGACCACTGACTGCCGACTCTAATACTGCCTCTATCTCCTCAAGAACTGGATGGCCTACAAATTCACATTCCAGACCAGCATCCGTATATATTTTTTCCTCGAATGGCAGGATAACCGTCATTTTGTCCACCAGACCGGCAATCTTTTTTATTCGGCCTTTGCGCCATGCCCACACTTGCGGACTGACATAATAGAGGATTTTGACGCCAAGGGGTTTTGCCATCGCAGCAACTTGCAGATTGAAATCAGGATAATCAATCGGGATAAGAACCTGAGGCCTGAATTTTCTTAATGCTTCACGGGCATTTTTCAATGCGGTTTTGATTTTGCTCAGCGAGGAAACCGCCTCAAGGAGTCCAAAGGCATCGGATATATGAGCGATGAGTTCCACCCCTGCCTCCCGCATCCTGCTTCCTCCCATACCAATAATATGGACATCCGGCCATTTTTTCTTTAATGCTTTTGCGAGGAGCGAGCCGTACAATTCACCGGAGCTCTCACCTGCGAGAATCATAACGGTGATCATGAGTTATTGCCCGAAACAATAGTGAGGCGGGGATACTATCATAGTTCCATCAGACAATGCTCTTGATTATTCCGGCGATCTTCTCTATTACAGACTCTTCAAGCTCCGGAAACATCGGCAAAGAGAGCACTTCCCGGGCTGCCTTCTCTGCTACGGGAAAGTCTCCCTTACGGTATCCTAAGAATTTCATTGCCTCCTGCAGATGTAATGGAACAGGATAGTAAACTACTGAAGATATCCCGTTTTCTTTTAATGTCTGCTGTATCCTGTCTCTCTTCCGGCTTGTGATCGTGAACTGATGATAAACGTGATAGGCACCTTCCTTTTCAACAGGGCACTGTACCGTATTCCGCAGGAGGGTGTTATACAAATGAGCTTTCCGCCT
>JAGSYM010000166.1 GCA_018262395.1 Nitrospirota bacterium
GATCTCATCACGTAAGAGCACCATTGACGATTCCTTGTCTGCGACTCCCCGCCTCCTACGGTCAACATTTAACTGTACGGGCATTCGCTCATAACCCAGGGCCAGATAAAACTCCAGTGCGTCTTTTATCTCTTGTACGATTTTTGCCATTCTTCACATTCCAGAAATTGTTCTGTCATGCTGGCTTGCCCAGCATCTTTCTTCACTGCTCGGATCAATTAAGAAGGATTGCAGACAAGCCGGAATGACAATCAAGGTAGTCATATACATGATCTTCTTAGAACCTATCTCAAAATTAGTTTTCTGAGTTCTTTTGTCATTCCGCGCTTGACCCGGAATCCGGTGACTATGCCTTTTTACTATATAAAATATGGAGAATTACGGATTGCCAAGTCAGAACACTAAAGTCGCTGGATACCGACTTTCGCTGGTATGACTTTTTTGTGAGGTAGGCTATAGTAACTCTTCTCCTGAAACACTTCATCGTTACTGTTTACCTTTCTCCCCACTTCAACTTTGTCCTCAGAATCTCAAAATAATCCCTTTCGCATGGAATGAAAAACTGAGCCTTCAATTGAGATTTCCTGACCTGAACGATATCGTTCTGCCGGAGCGAGAAACCGACCTGGCCGTCTACAGTCAGAAAAACATCTTCATTCGTTGATTTCAGGACTATGTCCACGCATACGCTGTCGGGCAAAACAATCGGTCTGTTTGTGAGCGTATGGGGACATATCGGAGCAAGGACGATACTGCTCAGTGTCGGATACACAATTGGTCCACCTGCAGAAAGTGCGTACGCAGTTGAACCGGTTGGCGTTGAGACAATCAGGCCGTCTGCCTTGAAGGTTGCAACATAACTATGATCAATATATGTCTCGAGGTCGATTATCCGCGCTAAAGCTCCCTTATTGACCACCACGTCATTCACAACAAGGTATTCTGCTATACACTCACTGTGTCTGAGAACGCATGCAGTCAGCATCATCCGCTCTTCCACAGGGCACTGGCCATTCATCACCTTTTCGAGAACCTGGTAAATCTCCTCCTTCTGAACAGCAGTCAGAAATCCGAGTCCGCCAATATTAACACCGAGTATCGGAAGGCTTTTTTCTCCGATAAGCCGTGCTACACTCAGCATCGTGCCGTCTCCCCCGAGTACAATAACGAAATCAGCTATCCCCGGAATCTGTGAACGCTGATAACCGTCAATATGCAAAGAAGATGCAACCTCATTGTCCACATAGACCTCGCACCCCTTTTTTCTGAGCCACGGGAGAAGGTTTTTCAGAATTTTCAATGGCTCAGTCTGTCCTGTCTTAGATATTATCCCGATTTTTTTCATCCAATCCCTCTATGGTTATCTCCCTGCAATTTTCTCCCGCGTACTGCACATGCACGGCAATCATGTCTTCGGGCAGGCATCCTCCGGCCTTTTCAGCCCACTCAATGACCGCAATCCTGTCACCACCAATCTGATCATAGATACCGATTTCAGTTAATTCGTCAGTTTTTTCTATCCTGTAGAGATCAATGTGACTGAACGGAGGCAATGTCTGATACTGAGTAATAATGGTAAAACTTGCGCTGGTAATGTCTCTTTCATTGATACCGAAAGCATGCGCAATTCCTTTCACCAGGACTGTCTTTCCTGAACCCAACTCGCCGTATAATCCGACAACATCCCCGGGCCTCAGGCACTGTCCTAACCGATACCCGATTTCGAATGTTTCATCAGGGCCTTTCGTAGTATATCGTTTCATAGGAAGGGGCATTTTTACAATATTCCAATAAAGCCTCCCTGTCTTCCTGCATGATCTTTATGATATCGGAATGAATGAAAATCGTCGGGATTACAATACGTGCATTCCTCCGACCTCCAGATATTTTTCAGAGGAATCCCAGCCGAAAGCGCCTGAAGAATATTCGCCGAAGAAAGATCCACACAAAACATGTCATCTCTTGGTATTACATAATCACCCGGTCCCGTGGCTCTCACAACAGCATCTTTAACTTCGGTGCCAACAGGATAACACGTGCCTCTGATACTTGGGCCGAAAGCAACATTAATATCATGAGGATCAGAGCCAAACTGTTCCAAAATGAACAGGATTGACTTCCTCACTATCTGAAGGGACGTTCCTCTCCACCCTGCGTGAACAACACCGACTACCGCTTTTTTTTTATCATGGAGAAGCACAGGAAGACAATCGGCAACCTGGACGCCGAGCAGAATTCCCTTATCCCGAGTGATAACTGCATCAGCCGTCACCGGTGTACGGTCTGAATTCAGCAGCCATACAGTGTCAGTATGTTTCTGTAAAGGCAAATAAATATCACCCGCATCAATAGAAAGGGTTCTGCTGATCTTATCCCTGTCCGCTCCCAATGATTTTCCCGTGAAAAAGGCTTGAACATCTCCATCGAAAATATCCGGCCGGATCAGGGTATCCATAGCACTCACCATTACTCCTGCAATTTCAGCGAATGAAAAGCAGCTGGTATACTATCAATGATATCCGATGCAATCAGGGAATGCTCTCCTTTCTCCGATGCAGCCATATCCCCAGCAAGACCCTGCAGGTAAACACCAAGGATACATGCATGCAGCGGGTTCCGGCTCTGCCCTAAAAAACCCGAAATCATGCCGCAAAGGACATCCCCTGTACCGGCGGAAGCCATGCCCGGGTTCCCCGTTGAATTAATAAAAGCTCTTCCGTCAGGCGTGGCAATTACTGTAGGGACACCCTTAAGCACAAGATAGGTATTGGTCTCCCCTGCAAACGAGAGGGATGCATTGATCCTATCCTTCTCGATATCAGAAATTTTCATACCCGAATCATGCAGGAGTCTTTCCATCTCCCCCACATGGGGTGTAAGAATAAGAGGAACTTTTGCATGCCGGAGTATTTTTGTCTTTCCTTTAAGCGCATTTATCCCATCAGCATCGATGACGACCGGGCATGATGATTCACTGATGATTTCTTGCATGATTTTTGTTGTATTTATGCTCACACCTGTCCCCGGACCTATCGCCAATACGTGCGCTGTGTTGTGAGCAAAATCAATTATCGCATGAGCCGCTGCAGATGCAAGTGTTCCATTCCCTTTGTCAGGAAGGAGCAAGGTCATCTCCTCGGTAAAGCATGACTGAAAAACCCCGGCAAGAGACTCCGGAACACCCACAGTAACCAATCCGGCACCGGTTCGCAAGCAGGCTCTGGCCGCCATACGCGCAGCTCCAGTCTTTCCCCGTGAACCGGCAACAATAAGAACATGCCCGTAATGACCCTTGTGTGAATATCTTTCCCTCAATGGAATCAGGCTTGAGACATATGTTTTTTCGAGATATTCAACATTGATGTTCGGTGATGCAAGCAGTATCTTCGGGAATCCGATATCCTCAACAAAGAGCTTGCCGGATAATGCAGCACCGGGATACAAAAGGTGCCCTCTTTTTGGAAGACCAAAAGTAAAGGTGCAGGAAGCCTTAACAGCATTTCCCATCACCTGTCCATCATCTGATGAAACTCCAGAAGGGATGTCGACAGAAACAACGGGCAGGCCTGTTCTATTGATAAGGGTGATAACTTCGCCCAGTTTTCCGGTGACCGGTTTGCTCAAACCCGTTCCGAGAATCGCATCAATAATTAATGCATGCCTGCTCAAGACAGCCGGATGATGAACGAAAAGCTCGTCTATCACTTGAATCGAGACGCCAAACTGTTTTGCTGTTTTATACTGAACGAATGCTTCTTTGCTCAAATCATTCTGTCCTGATGTCAGGAAAACGTTCACATCCCATCCTTCATTATGGAGATGTCGCGCTACAACCAACCCGTCGCCACCATTGTTTCCGCTTCCTGATATTACGATAATTTTTTTACGGCCAAACAACTCTTTAATTCTCTCGGAAACAGCGAGGCCGGCCCTTTCCATGAGCACGATACTCGACAGACCGAACTCCCGAATGGTCTTCGAGTCGATCTCTTTCATTTCTTTTGCGGTTACGACTTTCATACTACAAGAAATTATAGCACCACTTTTATAATT
>JAGSYM010000167.1 GCA_018262395.1 Nitrospirota bacterium
GAAATCGATGAGCACAGTGCCGACGCCGGAGCAATAACGAGATGTGAGGCTTTCATGGACAGTATTCAGAATCGTATTTCCGGCCACACACTGCATGTAGGGAGAGAGGAAGAGAGGATAACGCCACGTCGCCACCCGCCTGTTACGAATCATGAACCACGAACGATCTACCTGCCGCGCATGTCCGTTCATGCGCTCGGTATTGCAGCCGCCTTTGAACATTGCGGCATCAATGCAGAGGTTCTCCCTGAATCTGATAAGGTAGCCATTGATCTTGGAAAGAAATTTGTATCAGGGAAAGAATGCTATCCCTGTCTTGTTACTACCGGAGATATGGTGAGAAAGGTTTTGCAGCCTGATTTTGTTCCTGAAAAAAGCGCTTTTTTCATGCCTTCCGGCACAGGACCATGCAGATTCGGCCAGTATAATATTTTTCATAAAAGTGTTCTGGAAAATTTAGGACTTGCGGACGTACCGATTTTTGCTCCAACCCAGGATACGTCATTTTATAGGGACCTTGGGATTGTCGGTAAGGATTTTACTTTACAATCATGGAAGGGGATTATTGCATACGAACTTCTCACGAAATCCCTTCATGAAACAAGGCCGTATGAACGTTCAACGGGGTCTGCAGATCAACTGTATGACGCATATGTTCAGAAACTCTATCGAGTTCTCAGAAAAACCAACGGCAACAATATTGAAGCAATCCTCTGTGACATAAGGAGGGAATTTGAGCATCTTGCCAGAAATGAGGATAAGAAACCACTCATAGGGATAATCGGCGAAATTTTTGTGAGGTCCCATAGATTTTCCAATGAGAATCTCGTGAAAAAGATCGAGGAATTGGGCGGCGAGGTATGGCTTGCACCGGTTGAGGAATGGGTCTATTATGTCAATCTGGTTGGACTGAGGAAAGCATTGTTAAAAAAAGATAAGTCTGCTATTATAAATTTTCTCATAAAAAAGTTCTTTCAGAAGAGAATTGAGCACAGGTACGGGCGGTATTTTAGAGGCTTTCTGAAAACCCTGCATGAACCGGAAACAAAGGAAATACTTGAGAAGGCTTCACCCTATGTACACAGCTCATTTGAAGGTGAGACTATTTTAAGTGTTGGAAAATGTATCGATCTTATTGAAAGAGGAACAGCGGGGATTGTTAATGCAATGCCGTTCGGGTGCATGCCGGGGACGATTGTTACTGCAATGCTGAGAGGGATAACAAGAAACTATGGCATCCCGTGTATCAGCATACCCTATGACGGGTCAGAATCTCCTACCATAGAGATACAGCTTGAAGCCTTTATGGACCAAGCGAAAGAATACTGTAGACAGTAGACAGTAGGTAGTAGACAGGGGATAGGGGATAGGAAATAGAAGATAAAAATTTCTCTATTATCCTGTATACTGTCTTCTGTTTGCTTTCTACTGTTTTTTGAGAGGGAGGTGGATGAGTGGGAAACGTAAAAAAGTGGCGCAAGAAAAAAATGAGCAAACACAAACACGACAAGCTCAGAAAAAAGACCAAGTTCCAGAGAAGAAAGAGCAAATAGAATCCTTTTCTCTATTTTGATAGAGAATGTTTTATAGTGTATTCACCCCCTTTTGGGGGTGAATACGTTTCAGCTCTGTTCATCGCAAGTATTCAATTCCTCCCCCTTTCCCCGGACACTATCAGAGCTCTCAAAACTTTTTATTATTGACTTAAGAACTGACTCATAGAGTATCATCTAAAAATGTTTATACCATTTCTGACAACCGGCATCGGCAGTCTTCCCCATACAGACCCGTATGAAGCATGCAGACTTGTGCTTGATACCTTTGACATCCCCTTCTGGCCGCAAATGCCCAGATTATCGTTCCGTGAATTCATGATCCCCCAGTTTTCCGAAGGCATGCCTTTTCTGAAGGTCGACGAGAAAAGAGAGACCATATGGATTGAAAGGGATGGTGATGACCTTACAAAATTTTATGAAACCTATTCAGAAGATATGAAACTGACCATCTCTGAAAGTCATGCCAGAGGACTTCATGCATTCCTGCATACAGTAAAGGACAGACATTTTGAATTCCTCAAAGGACACGTCACCGGACCGCTGACATTCACCCTTGGACTCAAGGACCACAGTGGAAGGCTGATCTATTTTGACGAAGAATTACGGGAGATTGCCCTGATGCTCCTGAAGGCAAAGATAAGGTGGCAGATCGGGATCCTCAAGCAGTATGCGGATCAGGTAATCATCTTTATTGATGAACCCGTCCTTTCGGCACTTGGCACATCAAGCTTTATCGGGGTTTCCCAGGAGGAGGCGCTCCGCCTGCTCCGTGAAACATCTGATGAGATTCAGCATGCCGGAGGCATTGCCGGAATTCATTGCTGCAGTAAGGCTGACTGGCCGCTGGTCATCAGCAGCAACGTCAGTATCATAAGCTTTGATGCATATGACTATGTCGAAACAATCTCGCTCTACCCCTCAGAATTTACTGCATTTTTAAAAAACGGCGGATACCTTGCATGGGGCATCGTGCCGACAACAGAAGCCATACAGGATGAAAATACTGAATCTATCAGAACGAAATTTGGTCACCGTGTTGACCTCTTATCAAAATCAATACCCGCTGAACTGCTTCTGTCCAGGATTCTATTGACGCCATCCTGTGGGACAGGGGCGAGAAACCTTGACGAAACAGAAAAGATATTTCGGATAGTGTCAGAACTGGGGAATTCTCTGAAAGGCCGAGCTGTATGAAAGGTATATTCATCTCATTTGAAGGGATAGAAGGCACTGGGAAATCCACTCAGGCAAGACTCGTGTATGACTACCTGTGTAAAAAAAGGGACGATGTTATTCTCACCGAAGAACCAGGCGGCACTCAAATCGGCGCAAGGATACGGGAGGTTCTGCTTTCCGTTGAACATAGAGAGATGTCTCATCTTACCGAACTGCTGCTTTATAATGCGTCCCGGGCACAACACATACAGGAAGTCATTATGCCTGCACTCGACAGAGGAGCTATAGTCATAACAGACAGGTTTACCGATTCGACTCTCGCTTATCAGGGGTACGGGAGAGGGCTTGATTTACAGCTGATCGATTCAATTGATGTGATTGCGACCGGAAGACTGAGACCCGATATCACCCTGCTTCTTGACACCGATGTCCAGACAGGGTTAAAAAGGAATAGAGGCATCAATAAAACAGACAGACTGGAACTTGAGGATGTTGCATTCCATGAGCGGGTGAGGAATGGCTATCATATGCTCGCAGCCAAAGAACCTGCGAGGATAAAATTAATCCATGCTTCTAAAAATATAGAGCAGATGCACAGAGAAATAATTCGGATCATTAGTGACTTGTTCTTAGTATCATAAAAATGAAGACATTGATTGCATAATCCCTCCTAACCTCCCTTTACCAAAGGGAGGAATAATACCCCTCTTTGGCAAAGAGGGGTTAGGGGAGATTTTCATAATAATGCTTACTTATAAAATCCTTAATCATAAATTATAATGTCTTTTCGGGATATTATCGGGCAGGACCGGGCGGTGCGTATTCTTCTGAAAACAATCGAACGCGCCAGGATACCATCGTCGTATCTGTTTGCCGGAGAATCCGGTATTGGCAAAAAACTGACTGCAATCAATCTTGCAAAGGCTCTGAATTGTCTTCAACCGCGTACTCACGTCTCTCGGCTCACGACTTACGATTGTTGTGACGCATGTTCCTCGTGCAAAAAGATCGATGCAAACATTCACCCTGACTTTACCTTAATTTTGCCGGAAAACGGCCAGATCAGAATAGAAGAAATACGGGCAATCGATAGCACACTCTCGTTGAAGGCCTTCGAGGGCACATACAAGACTGTAATCATCGACGATGCAGATACCTTGAATCAATCTGCAGCGAATGCCTTTCTCAAAACCCTTGAAGAACCGCCGGCAGATAGTCTGATAGTCCTCATATCATCAAATCCTGACCGTCTGCCTGATACAATACGGTCGCGTTGTTCACGGATTAATTTCATGCCGCTTCCGCCAAAAGCCTGTGAA
>JAGSYM010000168.1 GCA_018262395.1 Nitrospirota bacterium
CTTGATCCGGCATCCAGTGACTTTTGGCCTCATTGAACATTTAACGTCGCTGGATTCCGGCTTCCGCCGGAATGACTAAGAGGACATTATTATGTAGGACTCAGTAATTACCACCCTTCTCAGCAAAGGCTTCAAAACGCCGATTCACATTTTTGTGGTTTCTCGGAACAGCAACGTTATTGCAGCGAAATATGATTCGGGAAATGAAAAATCGAAAGTTCATGTATTCGTGGATCATATCGAGGATACCGATTGGAAACTGCCTATCAATTCCTTCCTTACTGACAGGCGAGGAAAGGCCGTAATCCGCAGACTGGTGAAGTTATAACGATCAAAGCAACGAAGGTTCCGAGGTTCTCAGCCGGAAAATCTCTCAAAGAAGCAGTGAAATAAAAAAAGTTTTTAACCGGAAGTCTTCCCTCCTGTATTCGGCAGCTTGGAATCACCTTTCATGACTGTATATTACCTTTGGCAATTATGAATGGATCAAAGAAAGTGGCTCTTTTTTAAAAAGCTATAATATGTAGAATAGACATTAGAGGAAATCATATCATCAAAAAAGGAGTCAATATGCTCAAAGCGAAGGATATCATGACGAAAGATGTAATCACAGTTAAACCAGACACAACGATAGAAGTATTAGCACGCCTGTTCATTAAACATCAGATCAGCGGAGCACCTGTGGTAGATGACAAGGGAACCCTGAAAGGCGTCGTTACGGAAAATGATCTCATCGCTAAAAACAGCAGACTACATATTCCTACCATACTAAGGTTGTTCGATGCCTATATCCCTCTCGGTACAAGTAAACTTGAAGACAACATTAGGAAGATGGCTGCATACAGGGTAGACGAGATATGTACAAGAGACGTGGTTACGGTGGACGACGAGGCTTCCATAGAGCAAGTTGCTAATATGATGACAGAGAAGAAAATACATCTTTTACCTGTTTTAAGAGGCGGCAAATTAGTAGGGATTATCGGTAAAAAGGACCTCATAAGGAGTATCGCGGGTGAAGATTCTCAATCTTAGGAGAGACTTTATTGAAATATCATAATGGGACAACAACCAGTTTCCCGAGCGGGCGGTGAGCCATGTATGAATTCAAGGAATTGGCGGAAGCGGATTTTATTGGAATCCCTGTCAAGGCAGTTGCGCCAAAGTTTTGAGCGGGGCTTGAGTTATGACGAAACGATGGAGACATTTGTCAACGCCCCTCTTCCCGTTGAATTTGCCAGACCTGCCGTTCTGAGCGGCTACTGCCACCACCCGGACAAAATCATGCTCACTTTCATGTAGCTGAAGAGAAACTGCCCCCGGGAATCGCACAATGCATTATCAGGACGATGCTCGTACCTTC
Source organism: Nitrospirota bacterium (assembly GCA_018262395.1). Next base: position 1,361 of record JAGSYM010000168.1, read on the forward strand.
TCAAACTCTCTCTTAAAATATCCCGCCGTCTCATCGTCAAACACGCAGAATTCGACGACCTCAACGCTGGTTTCCGGGTGTTCCTTTATATAATGGAGTGCCTCTTTAACGAGTATGGCTGAACATCTGTCCTTTGGAAATCCAAAGATACCGGAGCTTATGGCAGGCATTGAGATGCTCTTTAATCCTTTACCCGTTGCAACCTGCAGGCTGCTGAGAACTGCGCTTTTCAGTTTACTATCCTCATCACCCTCCCCCATCCGCGGACCAACCGCATGGATAACAAATCGGGCGCGAAGCCTGCCTGCCCCTGTTATGGCAGCATGACCGACGGGAACAAAACCGACTTTATCGCTCTCATCCTGAATAATCTGTCCGCCTTTCCTGACAATTGCACCTGCAACCCCGCCGCCGTGCTGGAGATGCGAATTTGCTGCGTTGACGATAGCATCCACATCTCTCTCCGTAATGTCCCCCTGAACAAGCCGGAGAGATATTTTGCCAATTTTGTGTTCTGTGAGAATTTTCATAAGACCCCCCTTTGAATAATTATACAGAATGAAACAGTCTATTTCTGTCACCCTGAACTTGTTTCAGGGCCTCATAACATACTGATTTTAGGAGATGCTGAAATAAATTCAGCATGACAGACTTTCCAAAAGGACACTCTTTCAACAACCTGTTAACCCAAAAAATGTATTCGGGCGCACATCATGGCAGGCATATGGCCAGAAAAAGCTTGATAGCAGCACCTTTGCAGGCGGAAATATATCGGCATCGGCCTGAATGTTTTTATGCACTCGTTGTGATTAGAAAGCACAACCAGATTCTGCATTATCAAGGTATTTATGGTTATATGCCTGCCAGATAATTTTAATTGCAGTTTCCCTGTTAATCTTTCAAGTAACTTATATGATAGAATACTATAAAAAAATCGGAGGATATACATACCAGCACTCCACGGAAACCTTTCAGGTCTTAAAGCAAGTTATCTGAACGCTCTTGAACGGATATACAGGAGAAAGCTCCATCGCGAATTCATCAGCCCTGAGCTTGCCCGATATCTTACATCGATCTCCCATGAAATAAACCGTCAGATAGGCATTCTTGCCAGCCGGGCAGGGAACATCACCCATGTGATTGTAGGAGATGCGAGGGGGATATTCATTCCTGCACTCGAGGACTATCCTTTAGGGAGAAGGGCGCTGAGGGGCTTGAGACTTATTCATACGCATCTGCAGGAAGAGACTCTTACCCAGGATGACCTGACGGACCTTGCGCTCCTCAGATTTGACCTTGTTGCAGCGATCGGCGTCAGAGACGGCCTTCCCGGCAATATTCATGTTGCCCACTTGATGCCTGCCGGCAAAGAGCCCTTCGAAATACTTCATAACCAGAACTTTCACAGTTTTGACCTCGATTTCATTCCCTTTATAGAATCCCTTGAAGAGGAAATGGAGAGAAGCAGGCACTTTAATCCTGATGACAGGAGGGAAAGAGCCATCCTGGTCAGTGTCTCAAAGCGGCCCAGATACGAACAGGAGGATTCTGTTGCTGAACTGGATGAGCTTGCGCGTTCCAGTGATCTGCTGGTCCTCGACACGGTGATACAGAGGCCCAAGGAGATAAATCCGAGGTACTTGATGGGAGAAGGGAAAATTAAAGATCTCGTTATCAACGCCCTGAGCAAAGGGGCAACGATCCTGGTCTTCGACCAGGAATTAAGCCCCTCACAGGTTAAGGCGATCAGTGAACTGACCGAATTAAAAGTCATTGACCGTTCCCAGCTCATTCTGGATATCTTTGCACGCCGTGCCCACAGCAGGGACGGTAAGGTCCAGGTTGAACTCGCACAGTTGAAATACCGGCTTCCTCGCCTGACAGGTAAAGGGACCGCCATGTCCCGTCTCATGGGAGGTATTGGCGGAAGGGGACCCGGGGAAATGAAGCTTGAGATTGACAGACGGCGAGTGAGGGACAGGATCACGCTCCTCGAAAAGGAACTCAGGTCTCTCGGCGAAGCAAGGAAACAGAGAAAGCAGAGGAGGATTGAGACAGGCATTCCCATCGTATCGATCATCGGTTATACGAATGCGGGAAAATCGACACTCCTCAATTCCCTCACAAAGAGCTACGTGTTTGTGGAGGATAAACTGTTTGCAACGCTGGATACCGCAAGCAGAAGGTTGCGGTTTCCACGGGAGCGGGACGTCATTGTTACCGATACCGTTGGTTTCATACGGGACCTTCCGAAGGATCTTCTGACTGCATTCAGGGCAACCCTTGAAGAACTTGAGGATGCAGACCTGTTAGTGCACCTGATAGACGCATCGAATCCAAGATTCGAGCAGCAGATAGATTCTGTTCAGAATATTCTGAGGGAACTGCAGCTCCACGAAAAGCCAAGAATTCTCGTGTTTAACAAAATAGACAAAATACCTGCTGAGGAGACAGGAAACCTTGCAATGCGTTACGATGCAGCAACCATATGCGCACGTGATCCGTCGACGTTCAATCCTCTTCTGAGGGCTATAGAAGATAATATCTGGAGTGAGAAACTTGTGGAAACAGAGGTTTAATTGACTATGGAATTTACACCAAAATGGATAGCGTGGGAAATAACAAGGAGATGCAATCTGAGATGTGTCCATTGCCGCTCGTCATCGGAGACCGA
>JAGSYM010000169.1 GCA_018262395.1 Nitrospirota bacterium
TGAGAGTAATATCCAGAGGACTGCCTTTGAATATGACGTTGTCGGCCATACAAGGCTGTACAGAAAGTATGATTCTTTCCTGCATGTCATAGAGCCCTCTGTGCGGTATCATTTCATAACAAGTTCTGAAAATGACCTGCCTGTTCTGGATGCGTCTGAGCTTTTCGGGAAAACCTCTGTTTTTGAACTCAGCCTGTTAAACAGGATCATGACAGGAGGAACGGAAGTGGCAACAGTGAGGCTTACACAGGGAATGGATACATATAACGGCGACCGTCCGTTTCTGCCGCTCAGTCTGGAGCTGGCTATAAACAAAGGGGTTCCGATAAAACTAAATGCAACATATAATCTTTATACCGGAATGGTAGAAACCTTAAGTTCTGATCTTAGCCTGAGTGTTTTTAAAACAAACCTTGCTCTTGGCCATAGGTATAACAGAATTGAAGATATAATGCTCTTTACGGCTGCTCTGGAATTCAGTCCTTTTAAGAGGGCGCGCTTAGGCAGCAGCATCTGGTATGATGCCAAGGGTGGGGGTATAAGGGACTTTTATATTACCATGAGGTATCAGAGACAGTGTTGGGGGCTCAGATTTGAGGTGATCAAAAAACCCGGTGATTATTCCATGCTGCTGATGTTCGACCTTACAGGCATTAGTGGGGAATCTTCAAAAAATAACTGATAATTGTTGAGCCATCAGCTCTAGACGGTCAGCTTTCAGCAGAAAAAAACTGACTGAGCCAAGCAGGCTAAAAAAAAAAGTACTATCACGTGCCCTGCGATGATCGCTGATAGAACACAAGAACCTGCCTTTGCTGATAGCTTATTGCTGAACGCTATCAGACGGTTACTTTTAGGGAGCAGTGGAATGGTCAAAGGATCTTTTTCTCTATCAGCTCAACAGCTTCATCAACTGATGTATTGCCTGTGTCAATTATGATTTCTGGGATGGGGGACTCTTCGTAGGGTACGTTTATCCCAGGTACAGGCCAGCCATGTTCCCCTTTTTTGTAGATGTCTTGTGGCGCTCCCCGGGTATCCTGTCTCTGCCTTTCCCTGTTTATGCACTCCTCAACAGGACACTTCAGGTATATCTCCGCGTATTGTGGAATAAGCTCTCTTGCCAGCTCTCTCCACCTTCTCTTATTACCTGTTGCATCGATGATCACTGTATGACCAAGCTCCGCGAGTTCTCTGGCAAGATATACAATACTGCGGTAAACGATCTCGCGTTCGGTGTCTGAATACACAGGTTCAGGGGTCACTATTTTCCGAAGCTCATCCATTCGCAGGATGACGAAGTCAGGATGCAACGCCTTTAATTTGTCCGCGATGCTGCTTTTGCCGCTTCCAGGAAGCCCTGTAATCCATAATACCCTAACGCCCATAAATAAAAGCTTAGCGTGTTCAAAGGCGAATAGCAAGGCCATGATATTCTGAAAAAGGGTGGATGTGTATACTTGAGGAGTTTTTGGGGACAGCGGATTATTCTCATGACTTTTTCTTCGGCTTCCGTTCTTTGGGTTCGACCCCAAATCTCTGGTCTCCTGTACTGATGGCCTCAACGATTTCGGAAGACACACTTTCAAAATCCTCCGGTGCTTCCGCAAGATATAGCCACTTCTTAAGGACGGGATGCTGGACCACACAGTCGAAATCCTCCCTGATGGACTCATGAAACCGATGTTCCGTTGCAATCAGCAATCCGTTCCACGGCTCCTCATCTGAACAAAGAACCAGCATGAGTTTCCCATGAAGATAAATTGCTCGGCAGCCAAACCATGCCCTGTCAATATAGCTCGGGTCTTCCATAATGGAATCAACGACCCATAGGAGGGGTTCTGAGGTTTTTTATTTTTTGAAGTGGAGGCCATACTAAGATTTTACTTCATCGCGTCACCGTGAACCAACATCTTTTGTTAGTATTATGAAAAAACGTCAAAAGCCTTTGACTTAACAAGATTTTCTCCAGGTTGTCTAAAAAATGACCACTCATTTTTGTATACTATACCGATGGGCAAGATATTCACGAACCCGAACCAACTTGAGGAATGGATAGAAGCTGCCGAAGTAATCCAAGCCCAATTCGGGATTGAAAAAGCTCTCGGTTATGTAATTGGCGAAAAGTTCTACAATTTAGTTTCCATGCTTCACGCTTTCCATACCAGAATCAGGGCTATTGATGAGGAAAGAAAGAAGCCTAATTATAACCCAATCCGTGAAAGGACGTACGGGAACAGTAAGCTCATTGAAAACTTAGATGAGACTTATGAAGATGAAAAGGCAAGGGTTATCGAGGCAGAGGGTCTGCTTTTCAAATTTGTTTCCCTCATCAATCAAGTATTCTACCCTCATGAAATCCTCAAGTACTTTCAGTCCCACCCCCGTCTAGGAGCAATGGGACATATCACCTCTGAGGAGCAATACGAATTCCTGGTCAGCACGGGGGCTATCCCGCACTCTCTCGATACGGAGATTGAAGATGCATTGATATTCGGGGATATGATGAAGCATTTTGGGGTGAGTTAAATGCGTATATAGTAATAAGCTGTGCAGGGTTGAATGTTTTGGCTGTACTAAAAGTTTTATATAATACCTGCTTCCAACCAGAGCGCAATTCCAAAAACCATTATTGATGCAAGGCACCCTTACTTTGAGACTGTCTGAGTAATGGAGAAGCTTACCTACTCCTAGGCATTCTTACATAAACGCGATGCTCACCGTGTCGTCGCTCTCCGCTACGGTTCCCGCGCCGAGGGGTTTCGCGCATGGAGGATAATCATCTAAGTCCGGCGTCACCACCGCGCAGTACGTCCACGACTCCGGACTGGCTGGAATATCTATATCAGCCCATGCCAAAGATACCGATGCATAAAAAAATAAGAAAATAGCAGTGTGATGCAATTGCCGGCGAAATGCCTTTTCCTCCTGTAAACGTTATGTTCATAAAAAAGTCCCTCTGGAAGAAACATAGCAGATAATTATCACAAATCAAGACTGGTTATTCATGCTACTCATGCTATACATTTATACTAAAGGTGTAGCAATCCAAACAAAAAAAGGACTCAGGAAAAAGCTCCCGAGTCCTTGATATTACTGGTGAGTCGTGCAGGATTCGAACCTGCTACCTGCTGATTAAGAGTTTCAAAAGCAGCTATCACGAGGAAAGCCCGCCAGCGCTGATAATACTAACCCTTTATATTTCTTTAAGAAAAGATTTGAGGAAATGTAGTAACGTTTAGCTTCATTTAGCCATTTATCGGTGCATTGGGCACCTATATGGACACTTGATTATAAAAAGGAGAAATGAGAAATGGCATTAAATTTCCGTTGCATTAAGAATAAGAGTACTGGGCAGGTTCTTAATATTGAAGCTGGTCGATTTGGTAATTTCAAGAATTGTATCAAAAAACGGCATGAGAGTCAGGTCCAACTTTATGTTTTGTTCCCCTTCTTGCAAGCTATTTATTCTTAACTGCAAGACAAGCATTGTACTGGTTTAACTGTCTGAAATACTCTTCACAGCCTTCATTAAAGGAATCTGAGTGACCAATGCAACCTACACCGTTATCTTGTGCCCAGTTAAAACCTGCATCATGCCCACTACCATCATTAAATGGGTTATGTGGTGCGACACAATCTTCTTTAGCTTTTTTTGTCATATTTAAATAAAAAATCGATGAATCCTTATCACAACTTGAAAAAAGGAAAAGAAAGGCTGTCAGAAGTAGAATCGAAGTTAATACGCTATACGGTTTACGGAATATGCCCATTTTAACCACTCTTCCCAAAAAAAATATCTTTATCGGTTTGACCAGGGCAAGAAGATAGCCACGCCTGCTAATATCATCTCTAACCCTGGAGCCTAGTGAAGTGCGGCCAACGCTTCTTTACATTTAGCTATTTTTGTCAGAATCTTTTCCGCAGGCGCAGTCCATACAAAAACCCGAGGATTCTGATTGTGATTTTCCATATATCCTTGATGGCCGCAACTAGATCAGGCACACTTTTAAAAGTGCCGCGGCGTAT
>JAGSYM010000170.1 GCA_018262395.1 Nitrospirota bacterium
CCACTCGTTGCATAAACCGCAACGATTTTCTGGAGGCCGGCCTCTGCGTTTACGCCTTCAACTTCTTCATAGACCTTGACCGCTTTTTTATACTCTTTCTCATTCACATAAATCCTGCCTGTGAGATCCAGCACGGTAAGATCTTTGGGATGTGCCTTCTTCGCATCTTCGAGCACATCGAGCGCTTTGCCACTCTGCTTTTCCCTCAAATAATATTCCGCCAGCGCGATGTATCCTGCCGGGAGCTTCGTGTCCTTCGCCATTTTGTAATATGTCAGGGCATCGCTGTCCTTGCCCTGCAATTCATAAATCGCCGCAGTTCCAAGCATTGCAGCAATGTTCTTATTGTCAACCTTAAGCACAGCCTTGTACTCGTCAATCGATTTAGCAAAGTCCCTTTTCGTTGCATAGTATTTTGCGAGATTGAAGTAAGGAGTCACATACTCTGGATTGGTATCTTTCGCCTTTTTGAGATACTTCAAACCGTCTTCCGGTTTGTTCTGCGCAAAAAGGAGGGCCGCGATGTTGTTGTAAAGCAGTGCATCATTCTTGTTGCCCGCAACCCCCTCCTCAAGGACTTTTTTAGCCTTCGTGTAGTCCTTCTGTTTTACGTAATAGGAAAAAAGGATGAGTCGCGTATTCAGAAGTTCAGGGGCAATCTTCACCGCCGTCACCAAATCAGTCTCGGCCTCTTTTGTTTTGCCTTTGCCGAGATGGATAATGCCCTTTTTCAACTGGGCATCGATGAGGTCTGGATTTGCTTCGAGCGCTTCATCGAAATGCTTCATCGCTTCGTCCGGCTGACCTTTTGCGAGGAGAGCGGTTCCGAGGATATTGTGTGCCAGGGCATTCTCGCTGTCGAGCTGCAAAATCCATTTCGCCTGCTGTATAGCATCGTCCACCCTCTTCTGCTGGAGGAGGATAACGGAGACCATCAGGCGGGCCCTGACGAATCCCGGATCATAGTCGATTGCCTTCTGGAACTGGCTTAAAGCCTGCTCAAGTTCTTTCTTATAGAAATGGCTTAACCCCAGGAAGTAATAGGCGCTGATATTCGGGGTATCCTTCAATGATTTCTGAAGTTCAGCGATAGACTCATCAAATTTCTTTTCATAGAAAAAGAGAATTCCCTTGAGTCTGAATCCCTCAGGGCGATTTGCGTGTTTCTTCAGGTTGTCGGCTATTTCGTGGGCTTTTTTCAGGTCACCTTTCTGTATAAACAAGATGCCTTCCATAAACTGGGCATTGAGGTCCGCAGGATTTATTTCGGATATCTTCTTATACATGTCGATGGCCTTTTGCTGATCACCATTGGCAGTTTCAAGACTGGCGAGCATGTAATAAGCCTGGGTATTCTTGCTGTCTGTCTGTATTGTCTCCTCCAGGATTGCCCGTGCACCTTTCCTGTCGTTCTGGGCCATATGGACTCGGGCAAGCCCCAGCCTCGCCGAAACAAGCTTGTTATCTTTTTCGAGGGCCTTCCGGAAAAAATCCTCTGATGTTTTCAAGTCTCCCTTGAGGGCATGCCCCATGCCTATGACTTCAAAGGCAACGGGATCATCACTATGAGACTGAAGGTAAGTCTCCGCCTCCCTGATCGCATCGTCCGGCTTGTTCGTATAGGCGTAGGCACGGGCGAGTTCGAGGTGAGTCTCCGCGCGGGACGGGTTCTGCTTGAGGACCTTCAGGAATTCCTTTTCTGCCTGGTCATATTTTCTGGCAGCGAGATATGCCTTTGCCAGCTCAACACGTGCATCAAAGAAATTCGGATCTTTCTCGAGCGCCTTCTTAAAGAGAACGATTGCCCCCTGTGGATTATTCTTCTTAAAATGTCCGACGCCCTCCTGAAATAATTCTTCCTTCGTCTTCGGGCTGCATCCGAATACGATAGCGAAAATGCTCAGGATGATCATGTATTTCTTAAACAATGTTGTATCCTCCTATAAAATTAAGATCGCCGCATACCATGTCTTTTACCAGAGACCTGAATTTTGTATAATCGAGCGGTTTCATCATGCAGCAGGAATTCTTCAACCCGTCAAGCATCGTTAAAAGGTCACCACTGAATTGGTCTGCAAGAACAAGTTTTGCCACCGGGATATCCCTCTTCTGAATCTCCCTGAGGAAATATACTCCGTAAGGGTAGCTCGTGATGATAAGTCCGAAGTCGTTTTCGGAAAACCTTTTCGATACGTTATTCAGGCTCGTTATCGTTTCAACACGATAGCCGTCCTGCTCGAGAATAGCAGAACATATTCTCGAAAAACCTGTTTCATCAATAATGAGAATTTTCTTGCTACGGTAGGACATCATGGTAATTAACTGCAAATTGCATGCCTTGTTGAAAGAATGCCGCATGGAGCGGATCTGACAATAATTGATGCTTTTAACGGGCAAGAAAACTGTTTCGTATGGAAACAACTTCCGGGGGAGGAATTGAAAATCTGTTAAAAATAAGGGCCTTCTGATTTTTCAGGAAAGTGTATCCAGGCGATACAGAAACAGGAAGGGTACACATTGGGATCCTAATGCAGGACTATAGGAAATATCAAATTGAAAATTATGCTCAGTAATCCCCCTCTATACCCCTTTAAAAAAGTGGGACTTTACAACGAATGGCAAATGGGGATTTATTGATGAAAAAAAGAAGAACCCCCTCTCTCCCCCTTCGGACATAACCCCACCTTCCCCTCCCCTTAACTTAAGGGGAGGACGGGAGGGGTTAATCAGAGGGGGTTGGGGGGCGTTACTTAAATTAAAGAGCGCAATGAGGGCGATATAATGCAAAATTACTGATAGACTTTAAAAACCTTTGATATTCAAGGAGATGCTGAAATAAATTCAGCATGACAGAAACATCGAAAAAATGCTTGAAAATTGTCATTCTGAACTTGATTCAGAATCTCCATCGAAAAATTTGGGTTAAGGAAACACCCTACGAAATCTGGAATTCCTTAAATCTCTTATAGAGGGCTTTTCTTGATATGCCGAGAATCTTTGCAGTCTTTGATTTGTTGCCCTGGCATTCCTTCAGGACATTGGTAATGTGCTGCATCTCGAAATCCTTTAAACTCCTTATTTTCGCTGTCCGGCTTTGCTGCTTTCTGTAATGCGAAAACTCTTCGGGAAGATCCCTGATACTGATACTATTTTTTTTCGTCAGGACAACCGCCCGTTCTACGACATTCCTGAGCTGCCTGATATTGCCGGGCCAATCGTAGTTCAGGCACACTTTTAACGCCTCGTCCGATAGATCAGCGACCTTATTCTCTCTGGAGCAGAATTCTTTCAGGAATTCCGCCACAAGCAGAGGGATGTCGTCTTTTCGTTCCCTCAGAGGAGGAACATTGATCTGCACAACATTTATCCTGTAATAGAGGTCCTCTCTGAATTGTCCGTTCCGGACCTCTTTTTTCAGATCGCGGTTGGTTGAAGTCAGGAGCCTGAAATCAACCTTAATTTTCTTGTTGCTTCCGAGCCGTTCAACTTCTCTCTCTTCAAGCACCCGGAGGAGTTTTGCCTGGAGTGAAAGTTCCAGTTCACCGATTTCGTCAAGGAAAATTGTCCCGCCGGCAGCTTCCTCAAATCTTCCTATCCTTCTTGACAGCGCCCCGGTAAACGCGCCTTTTTCATACCCGAAGAGTTCTGACTCCATCAGTTCCCGCGGGATTGCAGCACAGTTGACCGCAATAAAAGGCCTGTCCCTTCTGATACTGCTGTAATGCAGTGTCTTTGCAATCAGCTCCTTGCCTGTTCCGGTTTCACCGCAGATCAGGGTACTGCTCTCCGAATCCCTGATTGCCTCGATAGTCTGGAATATCCTGATCATTTCCGGTGTGATACCGCACATCCGGTAACGATTGTTCTCAAGGGGGAGTTTTTTCCTGAGGTATTCAAGCTCTTTCTTCAGATGACTCTGTTCCACAGCCCGTGAGAGTATGCTTTTGAGCTTCTCGTAGTCCGGCGGCTTAATGAAATAGTAAAATGCCCCGTCGAGTATCGCATGGACAGCCGAGTCAACGGTG
>JAGSYM010000171.1 GCA_018262395.1 Nitrospirota bacterium
ATGATGGGTCAGGGTATGATGGGTCAGGGTATGATGGGGCGCGGCATGATGGGTCGTCATGGTATGGGTCCCGGCACGATGGATCAGGGTATGATGGGACGTGGTTACCAGTCACAGAGTCCAGAATGCCAGAAGTTCTTCGATGAGAGTGTAGGGCTCAGGAAGGAATTACACAATAAGAGATTCGAATATTTTGAGGCTGCCCGCAACCCGAAGACGACCGGAGAGGCTTTAGCGAAGATCGACAAAGAAGTCCGCGAATTACGGGAAAAGATCTACGCAAAGGGACCTATCGGCTGCTGGCAGTGAGAGAATATGATGGAGGGAAAGCCATGGCTGTGAAGGAACTCGCAGAGACGGTCATACTCCAGTCAATCGAGGATCTGTGGGATAAAAAGCGAAGAGAAGAGTGCAGTTCGTTCTTTTGTGGTCAGGGCTTTTCTTTCTGGGCAGGTGCAGCGGGGATGACAATTTCTGATAGGAGAAAGATTTTATCCATGATTTTGGCCTCGATGACCGAGAAGGGAAGTTTTATAAAAGGAATACACGTTTGATCCAGGATTAGCATGGAAAAAATGGCCCATGTGCGAACAGTCTCTTGATAAATGCATCTGCTGTCCGGAATGAGGGCATGTCTGCCTCCTGGATCAGGGGGAATTGAATCGTCCGGTATGCAAACCAAAACCGGCGAAAGATGAAAATCAAAGCACTGCAAAAAAAATAATAAAGGAGGATTCATGGGGTACACAAACGTAGCATTAAAGGACAAGATTATGGAGATGTATCCTGAGATTGCAAAGAACGGTATTTCAGTCGGCCTTGATTTTGACACCACAAAAAACGCCTATATTGTAAAGTTTCAGAAGGACAGACATGAGCTGACAACTCACCTTGAGAAGAATGATGCTGATGAGTGCATGGACGGGATCAAGTGTGTCTACCTCGGTGTCCAAATAGGTCAGTTCATCAAGAATTTTGAGATAAGTGCAGCATAAACGTTTCAAACAGTAGTTGCCAGGACAGACAGAATCTTTCTCCTGTTCATTGTGAAGAATAACTCACACCGTGCTGACATAATTATCAGTGCGAGAATTTTTCTGTACTAAACGTTTTGTAGTACTGGACATAGCCTAAAAATAGTAGGTGGGCGTCTTGGATGAAGAATTTCCGGGATTAATTACAACAGAAGCAACTTGTACGTTATAGCTGTTATTATTGGATGTCTCACAGGATTTATATCTGCCTTCTTTGGTATCGGAGGCAGTAGCATTGACACACCGTTATTGAGGCTATTGCTTAACCTCCCGCCTTATATTGCTCTTGGGACACCTTTGCCAGTGACTTTATTGACATCAACCATAGCATCTTTTGTATATAGAAGAGGCCGCCTTGTTAATTTCCGGGTAGCTTTATACAGCCTTGTTGGAGGTGTCCCAGGAATAGTTGCAGGTTCCTATTTAACAATATATATTTCGGGAAAGTTTTTAATGCTTTTTACAGCAGTGATACTCTTTTTGATGGGGATCGATTTTTATTGTAACAATGTGATAGAAAGAATTTTTCACAAAAGGAAAGTTTCTTCTTCTCCTTCTGTTTATTCCATAATCAGTGCTGCTTTAGTCATCGGGCTTTTATCGGGGATTCTTGCAAACGGAGGTGGTATATTTTTTGTTCCTGCCTATGTTGTGTTATTTCGAATGAAGATAAAAGAAGCTATCGCCACATCACTGGTGACGGTAGCTGTAATGTCTGTTCCGGGGATGTTGATACATTATCAACTCGGGCACATTAATCTGGCAATAAGTGCTGCTATTGGCATCGGTGTTGCTCCTATGGCGTACATTGGAGCAAAGATGGATATCAAAACCCAACCAAAAACTATAAAGCTACTTTTCGGGATACTGCTCATCACTTTCTCGATATATTTTCTCATAAGCCAGTTATAGGTTTTATTATTGATATCGGAAAAGAGAAATATTGAGAACATATCCGGGAAAAATCTGCTCGAGAAGCCCTATCAGTCGCTAACAACAGGCTGAATTTTCTGTCATACCCTTGTCAATCCTTATTACACACAGATATAATACACGTCATGCGTGTTCCCTATATGTGGCTCAAGGATTTCATTGAATTCAGCGCTTCTCCCGAAGACGTTGCCGAAAAGCTAACGATGGCAGGACTTGAGGTTGAAGGAGCAGAGTCTGTTGAAGGCGACACTATTTTTGAAGTGAATGTTACACCGAACAGGCCGGATTGCCTCAGCATATTGGGAATAGCGAGAGAATTATCGGCAGTCCTAAAAAATCCTGTGAAAATTCCTCATCATGAAGTTCCTGGCGCACAGCCTGTTTCTGACTATTCGGTACAAATTTTGGATTCGGACCTCTGTAACAGATATACAGGACGCGTTATAACCGGTGTCAGAATCTCTGATTCACCTCAATGGATTCAGAAACGGCTTGAAAAATGCGGAATCCGTTCAATCAACAACATTGTTGATATCACAAACTATATGCTCCTGGAGTTCGGCCATCCCCTCCATGCATTTGATGCTGACTTGCTCGCCGGGAAAAAAGTGCGGGTCGGTTCTCCGGATACAATACAAGGACGGTCGCAACAGACAAAAATGCAGACCCTCGATAGTACAGAACGCGAGATACCTCATGACTCGCTTTTGATATGGGATGCAGAAAAGCCGATTGCTGTTGCAGGAGTCATGGGTGGTATGAATTCAGAAGTGAGTGCCGGGACAAAAAATGTCTTTCTCGAAAGCGCTTATTTTGATCCGGTTTCGATACGGAAGACATCAAAAAAACTTGGTCTGATTAGCGAATCTTCCTACCGGTTCGAAAGAGGGACTGATATCGAATTCCTTGAGAAGGCGTTAGATCGTGCTGCACGGTTAATGCAGGAAGTTGCAGGCGGTACAGTCCATGCCATGATAGACGAGTATCCGGTAAAATATGTACTTGAACCAATTGCAGTCCGGCAGGAAAGGATTAACAGGATTCTGGGAACTATGCTCACGAATACCGATATGATCGAAATTCTGAAGAGACTGGGTATAGCTTCAGAAGAAAAGGCTGAGGCGATTGTCATATACCCGCCTGCATACCGGCGCGATATGAGAAGAGAAAGTGACGTGGCTGAAGAGATAGCGCGGATATATGGCTATGACAGGATTCTCACAACAGTGCCCAGAAGTTCTCTTTCATCAGGCAGATTGAGCAAACGAGCACTCCATATCCGGAGAATCAGTGAAACGATGAGAAAAGCAGGTCTTACCGAAGTTATCAATTACAGTTTTATGAATATGACGAGTCTTGCTGCGATGGGTATCCCCGATTCCGACAGGCGGCGGAATGTAATTGCTATCAGCAATCCTCTTAGTCAGGATGAATGTCTCTTGCGAACGACCTTGGCTCCTGCCCTGATCGCGAATCTGAAATACAACCTTGACAGAGGGATGAAGGAAGTTCGTTTCTTCGAAATATCCAGAATCTTTGAAAACATCGGGCAACCACTTCCTTTGGAGGAATTAAGGCTTGGAGGTATTTGGTATAAGGAAAAATCTCCCGAACTCTGGAAGGAGGATACATCCGGTTTCTATGTAACAAAAGGCGTATTGGAATCACTCCTTGGAGAATTAAAAATAGGCACGTATTCATTCATACCCTCTTCGGAACCATTTTTACACAGGGGACGATCAGCGGATATCGTTGCCTCAGGTTCGCGCATTGGGTATATCGGCCTGCTTGGTCCTGATGTAGTGGCACAACTGGATTTAAAAAAGCAAAAGCCGGAAATTATTCTTTTTGAGCTTAACCTCGATCTGCTTCTGGCATGTGTACCTGATCTGATACAATTCAGTCCTGTTGCGAAGTATCCTGCCGTTGAACGCGATATTGCCATTGTGCTTGATGAAACGATACCGTCCTCCCATGTTCAGGAAATCATCAGAACCTTCCCCACAGAACTTATTGAAGAGGTCTCTGTATTTGATAATTTCAAG
>JAGSYM010000172.1 GCA_018262395.1 Nitrospirota bacterium
TCCCTGAATGGAATATGATGAGATCTTTCATCCCGTCAATTGCTTTCCAGAGATAGTGGACGGCTTGATTCTCATTCGGCAGATGGCAGTCAACGCATTCTTTTCTCCTGTGCGCTCCTGAATGCATCCATGCTTCATACTCTGCCTGCATGACATGACATCTGATACAGTAAGAAGAAGCGTCGGATCTTCCCTGAGAATCCGACTTGCCGAACAATACAAGAGGCATCAAAAGAATGCTGATGAGAATTGTGATGAAAAGAAAGGATGATGTTTTCATGAATCTGTCTCTATCCATGTTTTTTAATACAATAATTATAATTAATGTTGTAAAAAAAATCTTACGGAAAATAGCTATATCCTAACTTACAACTCTCACAATCTCAGAAGTTTCTATCCTGTCAGTCCTGAAGGCATTCACCGGCGATTCCATATCAGGATATCCGATTGATAAACCGAGGACCAGTCTTTTCGATTCAGGGATACTGAGAAATCTCTTCACATCCACGGCATAATCAGTAAGGAATGCCTGGGGTACAGAGCCAAGTCCATGCGCATGAGCTGCGAGCATGATGCTCTGGGAAAACAACCCCATATCAAATATCGACCAGACCGTAAGCGATGCATCCTGAAGCAGAAATATCCCGTGCGGAGCTCCGTAAAATTTGAAGTTAGCCATTTTGGATTTTTTTCTGATTTCGGGATCGTTCAGGTCTTTTCCTGTTATCTCGCTGCGCTTTTTCATGAGTGCATCAATCCGTGCGTCTATCACAGGTGGCCATGCAACAGGAGCGGTGAGATCAGGCTGTGGCTCAACACCTTTTTCCAGCAGCTCAATGAGCAGCTGTGTAAGCGCCTCTTTTTTTGCACCCGATATGATGACAGCTTCCCAGGGCTGGCTGTTCTTGTATGAAGGGCTCCATTTTGCCGTATCGATGACATTCAGAAGAATATCGACAGGGACCGGGTCGGGTTTAAATTTTCTGATACTCATTCTTGTTTTAATGCATTCTATTGCATCCATGTCTTCCTCCTCAAATCTGAACTTTTGAGATGCATTTTGCAGACTGCCCACCCTCCCTGTCATTCTCTACCCTCACAAGAAGAGATACAATAGATTCCCTCTCCCCTGGAGGGAGAGGGTTAGGGTGAGGGGGTGCGATTGTATTTATGAACTCATGAGTAATATCATGCAATTTTTTATTATACATTTTTATGGGAGGGCAATTTGTTGACAGCATGCCATTAAAAATGTAAATTGTATCCACATGATTTTATATCTCACAGGAGGGTATGATGAAAAAAATAGTCGCATCGCTTATTTTAGGAGCATATTTTATACTATTATCCACAGTTGGTTATGCAGCTGACAAGATAACACTTGGTAAAAACAATTTTGCGATAAAACTGGATTCGATTAATTTCGATAATAAGAATACTGATGACGGAGTATACGTTGGAGCTGAAGGGTATAAAGAGATTGAGAAAAACCTCTATCTTGGGGCTGAAGTCGGGTATACAAGCACTGACGGCAAGGTAACAATTTACGGGGCTACGGTAAATTCAGATACCATTTTCCTGCCTATCGAAATCAATCTTAAATATGCGGTGAGAATTATAGATCAGCTCATAATCGATTTCGGAATTGGCGGCTCTTACAATTATTCAAAAGAAGAAATTTCGGGATCATCGAAGGATGAATGGCTGTTCGGCGGTCAAGGTTTTGGTGACATAAATGTGACCATTGGAAAAGTATTTCTCGGTATAAACGCAAAGATTCAGTTTACCGATAAGGGACGTGATACCGGAAAGAACTACAGCAATCAGAGAATCGGGGGACAGATAGGGGTAATTTTTTAGACCCTGTCTTTTTACAGTTCTCCCGTCACATACTTCAGACGTATATTTGCCAGCACAGCATCATATACAGCATTGTAATAATTGCTGTGACTTTTCGTTCGTAATGTCTCCGCGTCAAGTACTTCTGTGTTTGTCCCGACTCCTTCACGATACCGGTCTTTTGCTACTTTGAGATTCTCCTCTGACTGGGAAACAGCCTCACGGGTTACGTCAATGCGTTTGTAAGCCTCATCCACGTCAAGGCTTGCCTGACGCACCTGCAAGGATATCAGGGAGGCAGTGTCTTTGCGGATTTCAGTTATTGCTTCTGCCTTTTGCAGCAATGCATTCGCATTATGCCTGGATACGCCACCGTCAAAAAAATCCCACCTCAGTCCAAAGGTGGCAGACCAGACATCTTCATGCACCTGATACTTGTTTTGTGTGAAACTATAACCTCCCGAAAATGCGAGCTGGGGCAAGGTAGATGATCGAATGCCCGAAGCCTGGTGTTGCAGAGAAAGGGCCTGCTCAGAGAGGGAAATGAGCTCCGGACGTTTCTCCAGTGCTTTTGATTCCAGATCCTGAAAATCTGTTTTCACCGGGCCGGCTGATAAATCCTCGATATTTATGTGCTGATCAAGAGAGCGTCCCAAGAGCCTGTTATAAGAAGCATTGGTAATATTCAGACTGTTCAGTGCCTGGGTCAGGCGCTGGCGTGCATCAGCGAGAGAAACCTGTGCAGCGAGCATATCGTTCTTCGTGACAACACCCTGTTGATAAAAATTTGTCACATCTCTTGCATATGCTACAAGGCTTGACACATTTGTCTCCGCCACTTCAACAAGGCGTTTTACCCTCAGGACTGAAATATACGCATCGGCAACATTCAATTTCAGATCGAGGATTGTTTTCATTTCATCCTGAATGGAAGTGTTGAGTGAGGAAAGCGCGGCATCGATACCTTTGCTGATACGACCACTTGTAAAAAGAGGCAAGGTTACGGAGGTTTTATACGACAGGCTCTTATCCTCACCCGTTGGTATACGATCAAGGACTGCCATCGGTTCATCGAGTCTTGCAGCCGGGGCGTTATTCAGAATGGTATATCCGCTCTCAAAGGAGAGGGCAGGAAAACGGGCTGATTCCGCTGCCGACAGGGTCTGTCTGCTTGAGTCGACATTCCTGCGGCTTGCCTGCAACCGGTGATCATATGCGAGAGCGATGCTCCAGGCATCCTCAAGTGTCTCGGCATGTGCGTCGGAAAAACCCGCAAGAAGAATAAGGAAAATTATCAGTATACTCTGTACAGAGAAAATACAACAGTATTTCATTTTCTATGGTCTCGTTTCAGAATAAAGTTTAAAGAGCCCGGCAACCATTGTCAACCCGAAGACTGCATGTGGATAAAGAAGATGTCAGGCATATATCCATCAAAACCTCTTGAATGCAGAATTTGCGTCGTTAAGGTTATTTTGATTGGTAAAAAAGAAAATGCGTATGGTGTCTGTGTAATAGAACCGCTGACAACGGTGCTGCTCAGGAGTTTTTTCTGCACATGTGCCTGACATGAACTGCATCTTTTTGGGTTAATAGAGGCGATGGCGGAAGAGCCATCCGGCAATGGAAAGATTTACAATAGCGATCATGGCCATTGGCCAGAATTGATTGATCAGCATATGAAAGGTCTTCCCTTCGAGAAAAACTCCACGCAAAATCACCATGAAATGTCTCAGGGGGTTCAGGAGTGTCAGATCCTGCAGTAATGGAGGCATATTGGCAATGGGCGTTGTGAAACCCGACAGAATTATCGCGGGGACAAGAAAGAGGAAAGCGCCCAACAGTCCCTGCTGCTGGGTGACCGCAAGGGAGGATATCATGAGTCCTATACCAATGGCGGACAGGATGAAGAGGATCACCCCTGTATAGAGTGTCAGCACATTACCACGCAAAGGGATATCGAACCAGAATACAGTCGCAAGGATGATCACTGTTGCTTCTGCAAGTCCGATAAAGAATCCGGGTAGGCTCTTACCCACGATAATTTCAACAGGTCGGATCGGCGTCACCAGCAATTGATCGAATGTTCCCTGTTCACGTTCCCGGGCGACAGAAAGGGCGGTAACCAGCGTGGTGACCACAAGGGTGAGGAGTCCTATAATG
>JAGSYM010000173.1 GCA_018262395.1 Nitrospirota bacterium
GTATATGAGGCACAAAATGCTTGAGCAATAAGTGATTATTGTGCCTGGATTCATTAGTCCTCTTTTATTTCTTCAAAATTTCCTCATAAAATGTTTCAAATCTCGCAGCGATATCATCCCACAAATAGTTTTCAAGCACATATTTCTGAGCATCATGCTTGACCGCTTCGACAGCCGCTGGATTGTGAACAAGAAACTCCAGTTTTTTACTCAGGTCGTCAACGTCTCCGGAACTGAAATAATATCCGTGGTCGCAGAGTGCTTCGCGGTTCTCCGGTATATCGCTGGCAAGACAGCAATTTCCATAACTCATAGCCTCCAGCAGAGCGGTGGAGAGTCCTTCGATCTCGGAAGGAAGTACGAAGGCAAAGGCATTGGAAAAGAGTTCATTCAGAAGCCTGCCGGTCGCAAACCCGATAAAACGGATGGAACTGTCGGCATTGGCAAGCGAGTGAAGTGTCGCCTTATACGGCTCCTCATGCTGCGCGTCGCCGGCTATGACCAACTTAAGATTCGTTCTCAGTCGTCTGAAGGCATCGATGAGATAATGCGCCCCTTTCTCCCTTACAAGTCTCGCAGCAAATAAGATATAATCATTGCCTTCCAACCCATACCTGCGTATCAGGTCCGGGCGTTCGATCGTCGGGGGGTTAACCCCCGTAGGTATAAAGGTGCTCTCCCGATTATATGTTTCCTTCACGTACCTTTGTTGCACCTTTGAGACTACAGTGACGGCGTGGGGCACCTTCACGGAGGGATACTCTGTCAGCTTCAGGAAAGTCTTTCCCGTGAATCCCCACCGTGATCTTTGCCATTCGATCCCATGTCCCTGTACGACGACTTTTCTTCCCAGTAATTTAGGAATCATGCAGAACATGGCAGGGCCAAAGGCATGGAAGTGCACAATGTCGGAGAACTCCCGGACACTCTTAATAGTCGCTATAAACGCAGCCACCATTTTCTCCAGGTTCTTATTCCTCACGGTCGGGATAGTCTCGATCTTCATCCCTTTATAAATCCCCGATCTGGCACCGTAGTGGGTCATGGTATATACCACAATATCATGTCCCTTCGCTGCGAGCCTCGACCCTACCTCCTCCGTATATTTTTCGATCCCCCCACCAAAAGGCATGCCCTTCAAGATGATAAATGAAATCTTCAAGGCTCACCTCCTTCTCACAAACAAAAAAAGTCCTTCAACTCACTACACTGTTTCAAATCTATTCCTCTTCATGGCGTAAACGGACAATTTCCGCTCTGTTTTTTTCCCATGCCGGCACCTCCCAACCCCTTCGTGCCAACCTCGTCCGTCCACAGATGTTCTCCGGGCAGCTATTCTTTAACTTCGTACCTCTCAAGATATTTCCTGTAAATATCCGGATACCTTTTCTTATAATAAAGATCGAATTCTTTTCTTTCTTCAAATGTGGTATGTGTCAGAGCATGACGATTAAGCTTGTCTGTTTTACCTTGAGTAACGGACGTTTTGTTGGACCCATAGCACAGAATGGATTTCTTCTTGTGCATCTCCATATTGCCGAGTAGGTCATCGAGTCTGTCCTTGGGCAATTGCAGAAAATCGACCAATCTGGGTATCTCTCTTTCGGGATAACTCACCATATCCTCGTAATAGAAATAGGCCTTTTCCCCCTGAAATTGGTCAAAGGCCTCAATATTTCTTATGTACCAGAATGGAGGCTGCTCGACCTTGCGCAATTCGAGAAAATTGGGGACGCTGCTGGAATTTCGCCACTCTTCCGGCATATGCCTCAGGAGACATTCCCGGTAATCTCTGATGATGAGGATTACTTTTTTATACTCATTTATTACCGCATACCCCCTATGGGCCCTGTCAATGACATAATCGTTTCCCTTTCTGATCAGTCTTGCAGCACCGGGGGTCGGTCTTCCTGTCAGATATTCGATTAAATATCTGATCCAATTGGTTCCACTTCTTGAGTAACTGATCAAAAGGGGCTTATCGAACAACCGGAAGCCGATGATCGCGCTCTTCTTCGGCATAACAAGCTTTAGGGGCAATAAAACAGTCGTCTTCCAAAAAGAAACCCCGTTCTTTCTGTTTCGAGCGAAATGCTTCCTAAGGGCATTTACTAACAACACTTACTCCGCTTTCTTTGCCTCCCAGCGACTTCACGCAGTATATTATATCCGCTGCCTAGATGCTACTTATCCCTTGGTTGAATAGGCAGTTGATAGGGTCGCCAGGTAGCGCCTTATTTTTGTATTTCCCAGCTTCTCCTCGCCTACTTAGAGCGAGCTTAAGACAAATCTTCTATGGAGTTATAATACCATATAATACGTCTTATGAGTAACCGGCTGGCATCGCCCGCCAGGGAAGGAAGAATATCCGCAGGACTACACGGTATTTAGCAATATCCTGTCTCCCATGCCTGTCTGAAAGCGTGCCGCTCCAGCCATGGCTTTTTGCCGGCCTTCATGATAAAATGTCCGACATGGATAGAGATTCTATTGTGACAACTAATAACTGATGCGCCAGTCAATATTGCGAAGTGCCTTCCGGTCCGTCGAAAAGATAAGAAGTGAGGAAACGGGTGACCTTCGCGCTGAAGCTCCATGGGCAGGAGGACGCTGCAGGCCGGAAAGAGGTAATGAGACAACCGACTATCTTAAGGACCCGTCAAGCAGATTGTTCGAGAAAGCAGACGATGATTATTTCGCATAAATATAGATTCATTTTCCTTAAAACAAAAAAAACCGCCGGAACGAGCATTGAAATTGCCTTGTCCAGAGTTTGCGGCGAGGAAGATATCATCACCCCTATATCCCCCGAAGACGAGGACGTCAGAAGAGACCTCGGTTACCGGGGGGCGCAGAAACATCTGTCTCCAATGTGGGACTACGGCTTCAGAGACGTTGCAAGATTATTGATCAGAAGAAAAAAAAAGCTCCGTTATTACAACCATATTTCCGCTAGAGAAGTGAGAAGGCTCATAGGTGAAGGAACATGGAACGACTACTATAAGTTCTGTTTTGAGAGGAATCCGTGGGACCGGGTTATATCTTTTTATTACTGGCAGTACAAGTCAGAGCCTAGGCCCTCAATTTCGGAGTTTCTAGATTCAGACATGCCGTTAATGCTCAAGAAAAAGGGCTTTGAACTTTACACTATAGACGGGAAGGTCGTTGTAAACAGGGTATGCCTTTTTGAAAACCTGAAAGAAGAGCTGGAGAGGATACGGGTCCAGCTTGGGCTTACTGAAGAACTGGTGCTTCCCAAATCCAAATCATCTTTCAGAAAAGACAAGCGAAGCTACCGCGAGATCCTTGACGAGAAGCAAAAAGAGAAAATCAGAAATCTTTTCAGCGAAGAGATCGCCCTTTACGGATACGAATTTTAGACATCTTCAAATGCATTTTCGGTTTAAGACCGGCCAACTAGCTCTGCTTCAGACCAAAGACAACTCTGTCAGTAGTTCTCCCATAAAAACTGACGTAAGATTGAAGGTAGTCATCAAAGTCAGGTAACATACTAAGTAGAGGCGAAAGTGAAGAGGGGACTGTGGGGAGGGGAGTTTTGGACATATGGATACTGCGTAGGGACAGCGGGAGAACCGGGAAACTGGACAGTTGTGGAAGATTAGACTAAAGCAAGGGGTGCTGAAGGACGACCTTCGGTAATTAGAACTTTTCAAATAGATAGATACCCTGCGGTCTCTGCCGCGGCGTAGGCCTTGTAAAACTGAGTGACTAAAGGGGCATTGGTTGAATGAATCTATTATCGATACTTATGTTGGCTGTTTTATGGGTATTCCCTGTGTCTGCGTATGCTCTGGCAGACAACGCGATGCCGCTCAATGAACTCTCTGTTCAGATTGACCCTCGAGATAGTTCAATCAAAGGGGTTTCAAGGATATCCCTTCCTGCAGGCCAGTCTGCAAAGATCAATCTAACTGGCATAGAGGTAACCGCTGTTTCGGTGGGTGACAGGGCCCTTGCGGTTGGGCCGGGTACAGAG
>JAGSYM010000014.1 GCA_018262395.1 Nitrospirota bacterium
TCGGATATAGCGCCATTAAAGGAATTCATCGGACAGGACAGGGCCATTGATGCCATAAAATTTGGGCTGGCTGTTGAGCGGTCTGGTTACAACCTTTTTCTGACGGGCCTGACAGGCACCGGAAAGGCTGCAACGATCAAAGCGAGCTTGAGCAAATTCATTGAAGAAAGAAAGGCTCGGGGCAAAACCTATGAAATTCATGACTGGTGTTATGTCTATAATTTTGCTGCCCCTGATCAGCCCAGGATTCTCAAGTTACCACAAGGCGTTGGGAAATCCTTCGGAAATCAGATGGAAGATCTGCTCAGGGCGTTAAAGGAAGAAATACCCAAGACATTCGGAAGCGAGGAATATACAAAGAAAAAACAGGAAGTAATGGAGGAGCACCAGCGGAAATATCAGGGTGCGATTGATGCCCTGGAGAAGGAATCTGCCGGGAAGAATCTCCTGGTGCAACTTTCACCGACGGGAGCAGCTGTAGTTCCGCTTGAAGATGGAAAGCCGCTCTCGAGAGAAGAATTTCTGAAACGCCCTGAATCTGTAAGAACCGAGATCGAGTCGAAACGTCTTGAAATCATGGTTTTCTGACTGAAATGAGGGATTATACGCTCACCAAATTAGACATGTTTATGCAGGCTCCGCCGTCTGCCCAGATCCCCGGCGTTCCCTTGCCACAGATGGACTCATTCATGGCTTATAAAATTAATATCTTCGTTGATAACAGCTCGTTGAGTGGGCCTCCTATTATTATCGAGCCAAATCCCAACTGGTTTAACATGTTTGGAAAAATCGAACGGAGAGCATTCATGGGAACATATGTCAGCGACCATACCATGATAAAGGCAGGAGCAGTGCAACAGGCCAACGGAGGTTATCTGATCCTCAACATTCGCGATGTTTTGTTGAATGCAGGGGTATGGGAGGGCCTTAAGAGGGTTATCCGGGCAAAGGAGATCCGGGTTGAGGACCCGTGGGATCAGTTTGGTTTCCTCGCTCCACAAGGTATGAAGGCTCAGCCCATGCCTGTTGAATTCAAGATTGTTGTGATGGGTGAAGACACTATCTATCAGATACTGACTACCTATGATGAGGATTTCTGGGAGATGTTCAAAGTCAAGGCGGATTTCGACTATCAGATGCAGCGAACGGATGACAATTTACGGTCTTTTGCCTGTTATGTCCGTACCTGTTGCGATGATGAAAAACTCCTTCCGTTATGTCCGAACCTGCTGCGACGATGAAAAGCTACTTCCTTTTGATAGAAGCGGTGTCAGCAAGATTGTAGAGTATGCGGTAAGATCAGCAGGCGATCAGGAAAGATTGTCTGCCAGATTCGGACCGTTAAAGGATCTCCTCATTGAGGCTGATTACTGGGCAAGGGATGCTCAGAGTCAGATGATCAATGGAGGACATGTTGAAAAGGCGGTAACAGAAAAAATCCACCGTCTTGATCTTGTTGCTGAACGAATACGCCAGATGATAACAGAAGGAACCTTAATGGTTGATGTAGAGGGTACTGTTGTCGGGCAGGTAAATGGTCTGGCGGTCTATGACCTTGGCATATTCAGTTTTGGTCGCCCCAATCGTATTACTGCAAAAACTTTCCTGGGGAAACGCGGAGTAATAAATATCGAGAGGGAGTCGCAGCTCAGTGGTCGAATCCATGATAAAGGGGTGCTCATTCTTTCCGGGTATTTGGGATCACAATATGCCCAGGACAAACCTCTGTCCCTTTCAGCAAGCATCTGTTTTGAGCAGTCCTACTCGGGGGTTGAGGGTGACAGTGCCTCGTCGACGGAGCTCTATGCCATTCTCTCAAGCCTCTCGGATATTCCCATCAAACAAAATATAGCAGTGACCGGCTCTGTCAATCAGAAGGGGGAGGTACAGCCGATCGGAGGGGTCAATCATAAAATTGAGGGCTTCTTTGACATCTGTAAAGCGAAGGGATTAACCGGACAACAGGGCGTTATGATCCCGCATCAGAATATCAGAAACCTGATGCTGAGGGAGGATGTGATACAAGCTGTTCAGGACGGTCAGTTCCATATCTATACGGTGAAGACGATAGATGAAGGCATCGAAGTCCTGACGGGAATCTCTTCGGGAGAGCGGCAGCCGGACGGTTCTTACCCCGAAGGAACGGTGAATTATCTGATAGACAGGCAGCTCAGGGAATTTGCTGAAAGGCTTAAGGATTTCGGGGTATCTGAGGGATAGCACTGTAAGAGACTTCTCTGTTGCCCTTGCCAAGGAGGGAATCAGAGGGAGTATAATGAAATCATGAACAGACGATACAATTCTTTTGGTGCGTATATGAAAAGCCGCTTTGGGGCCACGGTTTACAAAGTTAACGTGGATGCGGGGTTCACCTGCCCTAACAGGGATGGAACCATTGGGATATCGGGTTGTATCTATTGTAATAATGACAGCTTCAGGCCGAATTCCTGCAAACCCACCCTGTCAGTCAGCGAACAGATCCATAACGGCATCAGATATATCAAAAAGAGATACAAGGTTGAGAAGTTTCTCGTGTATTTTCAGCCTTATACGAATACCTACGCGCCTGTTGATGAACTGGAGCGGCTCTATAAAGATGCCTTAGCAGACCCTGCCGTTATCGGCCTTGCAATCGGTACAAGACCCGATACGGTTGATGAAGAGAAGATTGCCCTTATTCAGTCATTGGCAGAGAAATATTTTATCCTGATCGAGTACGGCATGCAGTCCATGTATGAAAAAACCCTTGAGTTTATAAGACGGGGGCACGATTACAAAACCTTTCTGAGGGCACTTGAAATGACGAGAAACAGGGGGATATGGATCGGTGCTCATGTCATTGTAGGGTTTCCGACAGAAACAAGAGAAGAAATGCTTGCCATGGCAGACGAAATCTCGCATCTTCCGGTCGACTTTCTCAAGATTCACCAGCTTCAGGTGATTAAAGATACCCCGCTTGCAGATATGTATCATGAAAATCCCTTTCATGTATTCGGCTATGATGAATACATTGATTTCGTAACTGAATTCCTTGAGATGCTTTCACCGAGTATTGTTCTGCAGAGACTTTTTGCCACAGCTCCTGACGCGTTACTGATTGCACCGCAGTGGCGAAAAAGCAGGCAGGAAATCCTGAGAGATATTGAGAAAAGACTTGAATTACAGAATACCCGGCAGGGAAAGCAACAGAAGATTCACGCAAGAATATAGAGGGAATATCCTCTACTTTTTCTGAGCATATCCGATCTTTTTAAAGGCCTCTTCAACCTCCCCGAGAATCGACGGGTCATCAATCGTTGATGGCATTGGATACGGTTCACCGTCAGCGATCTTCCTCATGGTGCTCCTGAGTATTTTCCCGGAACGGGTTTTGGGGAGCCTTGTCACGACAGCTGCTTCCTTAAAGCATGCGATCGGGCCGATTTCATTCCGTATCATCCGCACAAGTTCTGTTTTGAGATCTTCTTCCTCCCGGATAACTCCTGATTTCAAAACAACGAGTCCGACGGGAAGCTGACCCTTCAGAGGATCATGGGCTCCGATCACAGCGCATTCGGCGATATCGGTGTGCTGTGCGACAACTTCTTCCATTGCACCTGTTGAAAGCCGGTGACCGGCGACGTTGATTACATCATCAACTCTTCCCATGATGTAAACGTAACCGTCTTCATCCATATAGCCACCGTCGCTCGTGAAATAATAACCCGGGAAGATCTTCATATAAGATTCGATGAATCTCTCATCTGCATTCCAGAGAGTCGGCAGCGTTCCGGGGGGAAGCGGCAGTTTGATAACGACCAGCCCTTCTTCTCTGGGCTTCAGTTTTTTCCCGAGGTTGTCGATTATCTGGACATCATATCCGGGCACCGGTTT
This sequence comes from Nitrospirota bacterium, assembly GCA_018262395.1. The sequence goes on from JAGSYM010000014.1 coordinate 3,874, forward strand.
CGTACAAGAACCAGGCTTGATAGGAAAATGTTCTATCCCCAGGCAGTTAGCGGTGATCGGCCAGCCGGTTTCGGTCTGCCACCAGTGGTCTATAACCGGTTTCCGCAGAAGATTATACGCCCAGTGATACGTATCGGGGTCTAATCGTTCGCCTGCAAGGAAAAGATACTGGAACTTTGAAAGGTCATATTTCTTGATATGCTCACCGCGGGGATCTTCCTTCTTGATTGCCCTGAATGCCGTTGGAGCAGTGAAGAGTGTCTTCACGCCGTGCTGGGAGATAACCCGCCAGAATGCACCAGGGTCAGGGGTTCCGACAGATTTTCCCTCAAAAAGAACTGTTGTGCAGCCCGTTATCAACGGCCCGTAAACAATATATGAGTGTCCGACAACCCATCCTACATCAGAGGCGGCCCAATATACTTCACCCGGTTTTGTATCATAGATATGCTCGAGGCTCCACCTGAGGGCGACAGCATGACCGCCGTTGTCACGGACAACACCTTTTGGTTTTCCGGTTGTTCCTGAGGTGTAAAGAATATACAAAGGATCTGTTGCCTTGACAGGAACGCAGGGAACAGGTTCTGCGCTGCTCATCAGTTCTTTCCAGTCGAGATCACGTCCTTGAATCATCTCTTCCCTGATAAACTGCCGCTGGAAGATGATACATTTCTCAGGTTTGTGCGTTGCAAGTTCAATTGCCTTATTAAGCAACGGCTTGTATTCGATGAGCCTCGTCACTTCAACTGCACCGGATGCAGAGATGACAATCTTTGGTTTGGCATCATTAATTCTGAGAGCAAGTTCGTGCGGGGCAAATCCACCAAATACAACTGAATGGACTGCGCCAAGACGGGCGCAGGCGAGCATTGCGACCGCTGCTTCCGGTATCATCGGCATATAGATAACTACGGTATCCCCTTTTTTTACTCCGAGACTTTTCAAGACTCCGGCGAAGCGGGCTACTGTATCAAGGAGCTCACGGTAGGTAAATTTTTGAATTGTTTTTGTTACCGGGCTGTCATAAATGAGCGCTGTCTGGTCTGCTCTCCCGCTTTCTACATGCCTGTCAAGGGCATTGTAACAGGTATTCAACTCGCCACCGGTGAACCACCGGTAAAAAGGAGGATTTGAAGCATCAAGTACCTTATCCCACTTTTTATGCCATGTTATAGCTTCAGCAGCCTCTCCCCAAAACCCTTCCGGGTCTTCTATGCTTTTCCGGAATTCCTCATCGAATGTGCCCATCGGATGCCTCCTCACCGAGTTTTAAAAATGTGAATTATCTTAGCATAAACACATTGGGTTATTGCATGCCAGTGATATTATCTATCTGTAATTCTTCCGAGGAGCTCCTCCGAAGGTGTGATACAATGAAAACATGAGTATACCTTTGAGGATTCTTGGCAGAACAGGGGTTAAAGTGACCAGCATCGGACTCGGCGGCGAGGGTATCCTGAGGACCTTTAACCATGACCGCGATGCGTATGCACTGATCAACAGGGCTATAGACCTGGGTATCAATTATTTCGAGTCAGCCAGGGCATATGCTGGGAGCGAGTTTTATTACGGCAGGTCACTGAAAGAGCGGAGAAAAGATATCTTTCTGACAAGCAAATCCCATGCAAGGGACAAAATGGGCGCGTTGGCACATCTGCGGGAAACGCTTGAAAATATGCATACGGAGCATCTGGACCTCTGGCAGGTACATGATATGAGGACAGAAGATGAGATACGAAAGGTTTTCGGCCCGGGCGGTGCTATAGAAGCGTTTGTACAGGCTAGGGAAAAGGGGTTGACGCGTTTCATCGGGGTGACCGGCCACCATGACCCTTTGATATTGAGAAAATGTATTGAACTGGTCGATTTCGATACAGTACTGATGCCTGTGAATCCTGCAGAGATGCACTACAAGAGTTTTATCGAGAAAGTTCTCCCTGTTGCAGAGAAGAAAAAAATGGGCATCATTGGTATGAAGGTATACTTCAGGGGCTTTGCTGCGAAAATACCTTGGTATGAAACCATGGAACCTTTCCTCCATTTTGCACTCTCGCACCCGGTCACCACTACTGTTATCGGCTGTGATACCATCCAACAGCTTGAAGAGAATGTAAAATTCGCCTCACGGTTCAGACCGATGCCCAAAGAAAAAATGGAACAACTCTCCCGGGACATCAGGCCTTTCGCCCGCCAGCTCATGTATTACAAGCCGTAGCGACTGTTCACCCGATAAAGGTCAGACATTGTTCGAAAAATTATTAAACTCGATAATTTGATTAAAGTATCTTTCATCGCTCCCTGACTGAATATATTTATGAAACCATGCGGAAGGTTCACTGAGGTATCGAAAAATAATTTTTCTCACAACATCTGACCTCTTCAAATGCATTTTCTGGGATCAAAGAATACCAGCTCTGTGAAGTTTTCTCGGGTGTTAAGGTATAATATTCGTCAACCCGCGTGCCCCCTTAGCTCAGTAGGATAGAGCACAGGTTTCCTAAACCTGGTGTCGCAGGTTCGATTCCTGCAGGGGGTAACAACTTTCTTCCTTTAAATTCAACGAGTTAGGTTTTTGGGAGGTAGGCTTAGTTATGCTCTCTTTTGTGGGATTGTGCCCAAATTGTGCCCGTTCCAGTTTTCTTGTGTTTTCCTGATGCATATTGTTTACTTTCTCGGAAGCAGTTTTCAAATCGGCTTCATTGACGATATTGTACCTGTCAAAAACTGAACGAGTCTTATGGCCCGAGATCTTCATGGCAACCCTTTCGGGAATGCCTGCTCTTATCATATTCCTTACCGCAGTTCTTCTGAGATCGTGGAAGTATTTCTGACCGAGCTTTGCATTCTTGCATGCAGTTAACCATGTTTTTCTGAAACTCTGTATCCTCTGCCCGTCTTTAAAGAAAACATATCCACATTCAGGATAATCGCTGTCTTTAAGAGCCTTTAGCTGCAGAACAGTCTGGAACAGTTCTCCAGTAAGGAATACAATTCGTGCTTCTTCATTCTTCGTCGTACCCGCATCAAGGGTAATCTTTCCCTCGATCATGTTTACCTTATCCCATTTAAGCGAGAGAATTTCCTCTTTCCTCATCCCAGAGTAATATCCCATTGTCAATACGGGTTTTAGATAATCTGGTAAGGCTTCTTTGAGTTTCAGGTATTCATCGTGTTCAAAGTATCCAGTTCTGATGTTGTTTTCTTTCAGCTTTGGAATATGAGGGATCAGATTAACCTTTGGTGGAGTCTGTTCAGCTCCAAGAGACAGCATCCGGTGCAGTGCGGAAGTTTCTCTGTTGATAGTTCCATTGCTTGCATTTTCCGATTGCCTTTTCAATATGTAGCGCTGAATCATATCCGTTGTCATGTTGGAAATTCTGATTCCAGTAAAAGCATCTTTGAGATGGTCGATACAATCTTCTATTCGCTCCAGAGATTTTCTTCCGTTGATCTTATAATCGTTGATAAGATCCAGCGAAAGTTCGTCGAAGGTTACCTTATCAACCCTGAGCCCTGGAAATTTACCTTCTGCAATGTGACCTTCTCTGAGCTTTAATAGTCTTTTCGCATGGGATTCTTTTTCAGAATTAGAGCTTTCCCTGTAAGGTTTTCCGTTGCGGTAATACTTAATCCAGAAGATTCTGCCTCTCTTATAGATTGTACCCATTTCTTTGTCACCTCCTTTCTCTTTTCATTAACTTGCCCTTATCTTTCATTTCACCTCCTTCATTTTCCAGCCACTTCAGGGCCAAGTGGAGGAACGGCGGGATATGTCTGTATCCCGCTTCCCATCTGTAGACACAGGTTTTTGTAACACCCAATTTTACCCCTAATTCTTCCTGAGTTAAAGAGCGGCTGATGCGCCAGGTTTTCAGTTCTTGCTGAGTCATAATATATTATACCAATGGTATACTAATATGTCAAGAAAAAATATCAATAACACATAGGAGTACGTACTTTGAACAATTTCATCTGTTATCACTTTCGACCAGAAATGCGTTGTCAAGTTGTCTGTTCGAATAGAGTTTTATAGGCTATCAATGAGTAGACAAACCCTATTTGCAGAGATATAATGGGTTAGGCAATTTAATCGTTAATAAGCTTTGTCAAGCGCATTTATATACATAGAAATATCCATATCGTTTGAAGAATTCGAATATTTTTATATTTAGAGGTGATATCTGATGGCAGAGATAAAAGTTGATTGTACCAATGAAACCTGTCCAGTTCCCTTAGTGGAAACGAGAAAAGCCCTGCGGAAAGCAAAAGAGGGTGATATAGTGATAGTTACCGGTACTCATCCAGCGTCAAAGAAAGAAATACCGATGGCGGTTAAGGCATTAGGCTTGGAATTGCTTGATATCAAAGAAGACGGCAATGTCTGGACAATCAGAATTCGCCGATAGGGGGAGTCATGGCAAATAAAGCGACCATAATAGCACACAGTGGTGATATGGACAAGATATACAGCGCCTTAATCATTGCCAATGGTGCACTTGCTATGGGAATGGAGGCATCTATCTTTTTTACGTTTTGGGGGCTCCAGCGGTTAAAAAAGGGTGGCTTGGAAAAAGGCCCCCTCTCAAAAATGAATATGCTTGGTCTGGGTAAGCTGATGGTAAAACTCAAGATGAAGAAAGTAGGGGTTGCCACTTTGGAGAGGCTCCTGCAAGACTTCAAAGAACTGGGCGGCAAAATACTTGCCTGCGACATGACGATGGAGATCATGGGAATCAAGAAAGAAGAACTCAGGGACGATCTCATATCGGATTACTGTGCCGTTGGCACTTATGTGAATGAGGCAAGAGATTCATCGATTACTCTTTTTATCTGATGAGAGGAGAAGAATTGTTCGCAAATCGCATCTATTTCGACAATTCAGCTGCTACCCGTCTGGATGAGCGTGTGTTAGATGCAATGAAGCCATACTTCTTTGAGAATTATGCAGTTGCAACCTCCGAGTTTGCCTATTCGGAGGGTATCAGTGCAAGAGAGGCTTTGGACGATTTACGAAGTGTTCTTGCTACATCTCTTGGTGCTAATTCAGACGAATTTATATTTACCTCAGGGAACACTGAGTCTTCTAATATCGCTCTTAAAGGTGTAGCTCTTGCACTCGGTAAGAAAAAAGGTACCCACATTATAACGTCGAAAATTGAAGATTTCCCGGTACTACATAGTGCGCGAGCGTTAGAAAAGCGAGGCTTCCAGGTAACGTATTTAAAAGTGGACAGCAATGGTTTTGTTGACCTCGATCAACTGAGAGATGCTCTTACCGACAAGACTATCTTGGTCTCCATTCAGCATGCAAACCAGGAAATTGGAACCATCCAAGATATTGAAACAATTGCGCATATTTGCAAAGAGAAGGATGTTCTGTATCATACAGATGCCACACATACCTTTACCAGAGTTCCTCTTGATGTAAGTAACATTCCTGTTGATCTGGTTACCGTATCTGCCCATACGATCCATGGTCCGAAAGGTATTGGGGGTCTTTATATAAGAAAAGGAACATCCGTAACTAAATGGATGGATGGCGGTTTTCAGGAATTTGATATTCGTCCGGGGTTAGAGAACATACCTGGTGCAGCAGGCTTTGCTAAAGCAGCTGACCTGGTGACTTCAGAAGAAACACTGAGACTGCAAGCTATGCGGGATAGAATCATTGACCGTGTGCTCACCGAGATACCGAATACTACGCTCAATGGTCATCGCCATAAGCGGCTTCCACAAAACGCCAATATCACCTTTCACTTTGTCGAAGGAGAATCAATTACCTTACATCTGGATATGCATGGATATGCTGTAAGCACAGGATCAGCATGTTTTAGCCGATCCCTTGAAAGTAGCCATGTCATTATGGGTATAGGTGGTGATCACGAAAGAGCGCATGGCTCGATACGGTTTACCTTCGGGCGTTATAACACCATCAATGAGGTTGACGATATCGTTGGAACGCTGGGTGAAATCGTTAAGGAGCTCAGAAAGATCAGCCCTCTTGGGAAAGAAAAAATGGAGGAATCAAAATGAAATTTCCATATAGTGACATAGTGTTAGAACACTTCCGCCACCCGAGAAATGTGGGGCAAATTGAAGACGCGGATGGGAAGGCAACAGAAGGAAGTCCTTCTTGTGGAGATATGGTTTCCGTATATATAAAAGTTGATCCGGACAAAAAAACGATCAGCGATATCAAATTTGAATCATACGGTTGTGCTTCCAACATTGCGACGGGTTCTATCATTACTGAACTTGCAAAGGGCAAGACGCTTGATGAGGCCAAGAAAATCAACTGGAAAACAGCTTCGGACGCGCTTGGAGGTCTGCCTAAAATAAAAGCTCACTGCTCTGTTTTAGCGGTAGAAGGTCTGCGATCAGCCATACAGAATTACGAGGAGCGCCATGGATTGGTCAGAGAGAAAAAACCCACAACCGAAGAGGAGATACATAAGCGACTCAGGAAAGTTATGAATCCATTGTCAGGCTTGGATATAGAGCGAACCAACTTAGTGAAAGTTGTGCAATTAAAAGATGGCACTGCGCATGTTATGATAGACCTGCCTCCCGACCATCAGTTTTCCAATTCTATAAAGGAGGAAATAAAAGAAAAGATTGAGCCACTTTGGGATATTAAGGAAGTCATTGTGGAATTCATAACATGATATTATGTTCTTTGCGCATTTCCATAAATCTTAAAAATCCAGAACGATAAGATATCGGCCCTTCTATTGTCGATTGTTTGTTTGAAAGTAACACTGATTAAGAATAATGAGGGTATCTGATAGACAAAGATCTTCACATAGTTATTGAAACGTTGGAAAATTTTTACCACCGTGTATTTCCTGTTGATATGTGCATACCGGATTGCTTGTTGGGTTAGGAAAAAGTACCTTTCAAAACAAACAGGGCAGATGCCTTCCTGCAAGCAACGCTTTCTATCCATTTGTTATGAGTGTCACATTCTGTTGGAAATTCTTGTGTGTCAGTTGCATATCCTTCATGCGTGGATAACGAGTGAAACTCCCCGCCCCTTGGGGCGGGGCATCTTTAGCACAGCTCAGAAGAGCTGTGCAGGCCCTTGCTCTATATCTCTATGATGCTTGATATACTTATCAATGATCTGGCGAGTCAGACGGTCTCCGACCCTCCTGACAAAATACCCATCTTCCCAAAGTTCTCCAGACCACAACCTCTTCTTCAATCGCGGAAACACGCGGAACAATTCTCTTGCACTTATGCTCTTTATTGTTCTGACCACCTCACCTATCGAATGCTTTGGCGGAAACGATATCAATATATGTACATGATCCTCTGCTACTTCCATCTCATCTATCTCAAATCCATAATCTTCACATATCTCCCGTATCAATTGTTCCGCACGTTCCCTTACCTCTTCACCAACAAATATCTTTTTCCGATATTTCGGGCACCATACCAAATGGTATGCTGTGTCATATACCGCATGACTCGCCCTCTTCAATCCCATGCTTCATGTTATACCATATCCTCGCAAGGACCTTTGTGGATAAGGGAGACTTCCCGTCTCCCTTATAACCCTCTGGGTATGGCATGCATTCATCCCCGTGGCAAGCCACGGGGCATACTGCAAATTTCTTCGTTAACTTGGTATCTCCCCCATTTGCGTGGATAAAGAGTTAGAAATGGGCGCAATATCCCCAAATTCTTTTCACAGCCTGCGGCTTGATGTATGATAACGAGAAACCAGTTAATACCTTGTTCGGCTGGCATTGATAAAGGGGGTATACGCATGGACATGTGGAAGTTCTTTAACATCACGCATCGGGAGCACATTCTCTGCAATCCGATGAGTCTTGAGAAACTTGAACAGCTTATCACA
>JAGSYM010000174.1 GCA_018262395.1 Nitrospirota bacterium
GGGACCAGGAGGATGTCTCTGGATATTCTGAAGGAGCTTACGGCGATCCTCCCGAAAAGCGCTTGGCTCTCCCGGGTGAGGGTATCCGAGACAAATGTTGACCTCGAAGGGTATGCAACGTCGGCATCAGGCCTTTTATCAAAACTCGAAGCATCATCGTTTTTCAAAAAGGTTGAATTCGCTTCCCCCACCTTCAGGGACACGAGAATGAATGCCGACAGGTTCAATATAAAAATGGAGATAGAAGGCGTAAATACTGAAGCACTGAAAGTGAAAGAGGTAACCGATGACGAAGAAGAGGAATAGGACATTAATCATCACGATACCTTTGATGGCAGTTCTCCTCGGGTTTATCCTCTATCAGTATGTTTACCTCAGGATTCAGTCGGACGTTGCCTCGATTAAGGAAAGCCAGTCGATAAAAACGAGAACCCTCGAAAAATATATTACGCTGATATCAGAAAAACCCGGTATCGAGAAAAAACTTGCCTCGTTAAAAGAGGAGAGAACTGCTGATGACGTAAAACTGATTGAAGGAGAGACTTTATCTCTGGCTTCTGCGGCTCTGCAGGATATGGTTAAGGATATCGTAACACGCAGTGGTGGCACCATATCCAGTCAGCGTGTGGGCAAGCCCGGGGAACTCGGCAAATTCAAGGTCATCACGGTGAGCATGGACACAATTCTCCCTGATCCCAAGGCATTGCGGGATATCCTCTATGCCATCGAGACGCAGACTCCATATCTGACTGTTAAAGATCTTGACGCACGGATCAGAAACTACAAGGACCCGCGTGACCAGGTGGTAAAACTGGATGTCTCTGCACTGACAAGCAGCAGATGAGTATGAAGAAAATTTTTCCTTATAATATAAACAAATTTCTTGCCTTATCCGTCATGCCCGAGGTTCTTAGTCGGGCATCCATTCTCGGACAAATTGGATTCCCGCCTTCGCGGGAATGACAAACTTCTATGGACTGATGATAGAAAACAAATTTTGAGATAGGTTCTTATAAATGAGATTGAAAAAAATTCTCCGGAACATCAATATACTCAACATCATATTAATAGCGGCGGTCACTGCATTTGCCGCTTACAGTATTTTCCCGACCCTTGAGATGAAGGTCAAATATGCACTCCCCGCGGCAAAAAAGATTGAAGAGACAGCGGATAAAGAACCCGGAGAACTCAAGATACCCTCTGTTATGGAATACGCTGCTGTCGTTGATGAGAATCTCTTCCATCCTGAAAGAAGGATTCCGCCCGAGAAAAAAGAGGAACAGCCTTTGCCGAAGCCGGATTTTGTCCTGTATGGTACGATGATCTCCGATGATCTCAGCCTTGCGTATTTAGAGGATCTCAAAGCCCCCCGAAATACACCAGGGAGGGGGAAAAGACAGGTCGCCCTGAAAAAAGGCGATTCCATGAGCGGGTTTATCCTGAAAGAAATCGAGACCGATAAGATCCTGATGGTGCGGGGAGAAGAGAAGCTGACTGTTGCCATGATCGATCCGAATCATCCGAAGGAAAGGAAGGAAGCAGCCACAACTGCCACAGCCACACCTCCCAAACAGCCTCAGGCAGCTCCGGCCCAAAAAACACCTGCGCAAATACGGAGAGAGTCACGTGGAGCAACTTCTGTCGGTCAGTCTCCGGCGCCAGTAATTCCTCGAACTCCTGCACCTCAAGCGGCGCAGAGCGCTCCGGTTGATGCAACCGCAACCTCTCCTGCAAGGACCGGAAGAGGGATAAAAGGGGCTTCACAAGGCCTGGGAGACTCATCATCACAAGTTGATACATCGACTAACAGAACACCCGGCGCGATGATCAGAAGGTAGAGAATCTGATTCTCTTAAGAATGGCCCTCAATTTATTCCCATTGCATCCTTTGTGTAATTTTTGACGGGAAGTCCAATTCAAACTCAGGGGAGATCACCTCTATCCCCCCGGGCTTCTGATACAAAACCCTGAAGTAAAGAACATTTGCGAATCCCGGAGCAAAGAGATAGCGCCCCTTGCGGGGGATGGATTTATACGGGAAATAGAATTCATTTTTCCTTCTCACCATAACAGTATATGGGCCTTCTTCCGGACCGAATTTCCAGGAGAACGCATATCCATTGGTACTGACATCAATCGAAAGTGGTCCTTTTTGTAAGTCTGTACTGTTGAAATGAAAATCACCGGGAACAATTTCCTTCACACGGTCATCGTTTCCTGCTCCTGAGTCAAATACCTCCTGAATCATTTCGGGAGGGTTATACTTCATATAATTCGGGAATAGTATTTTTGCTTTGAGATCTAACCCTTCAAATAATCGATACATCTTCTTAACTCCATCAAAGTACCAGTTAAGGTCACATATTTCAGGGGCACGCGAAACAATGAATGGTTTATCTCTATTCTGAATGAGAGCAACCACATCTGCCATCGTTTGATCCCTGTATTGCTTGTACGTGTTTCTGACTCCAATTGATGTATTAGTCCAAATAAAAAAAGTCCCAAGGATCATCAAGATCATGGGCACCTTAAAAATCATTTTTTTCTCAGAGAGGTAGTGCCACCCAATTGCAACAAGAACGATAATGAATATCGCAATGTGAAAGAGATACCGTGATGAAATGGTTTGGATATCCAATGTCGCGATCGGGATAAGAATGACGATGTATGATGCAAGAATACCAACCCACGGGATATGCTTTTTCCTGACCATTAAGAGAATTATAAGCGTCACACACAGGAGAAGAGCTATAAACCAATATTGTCCGAAGATCATTTTTGGGAATGCCTGCGAAATCATGATGACATTGTGCGCAATGTCCCCGAATGAAAAGACCGAAGCAGGATACCCTCCAACATTCCCTCCCAGCATATACAACCGATAAGGTATATATAAGAATAATCCTATCCAAAGAGGCAGTGTTTTGAAAAACCTCCTACGGAAATTCCCGCCTGTTAACAGAAAAGCTACCGCCGGCAAAGGCACATAGACTTCTTTATACAGCGCAGCGATAAGATAGGGAGAAGCAACCAAAAAAAAGTTAAGACTATTCCTGCTGTCATCCCTTCTCTGCATGAAATGAAGGGATAACAGGGCCCAAAACATCCCTTCAAGATAATGCCTCGTACTCAGCCAACTTGTTATTTCAGCAGTGGAAGGGCATATGATGAAAAACATTACTCCGCAGATTGCAACGACTTTTGATGAATAATTCCTGAGGAGAATATAGAGCATACAAGAAGTTGAGAAAAGTGAGATGAAACTATGAATATTGTAACCAAGGGGGTTCCCTTTAAAAAAATACGAATCTATTTTAAATGTGAATGCGAGGAAGGGAGTAAAATTGGCAGGGCTCAAATACATATAGGTCAGAGGATCAAAAAATATTTTTAACAGCGAATACTTCGCAGAAAACCAGATATACTGGGGGTCATCGATGATAAAACCGGCCTTTCTCAGGGGCCAGAAGAAAACAATTATTGTGACCCCGAACAATAAATATGGATAAAGAGCTGCGATACTGGATGCCCTGATACTCCTGTTAAAGAGTGCAGTTGACCTGAAAAGTGCAGACATTGTTCGAAAAATAATTTAACTCGATGAATTGATTAAATTATCTATCATCGCCTCCTTGATAAATATATTCACGCAACTATCGGTTAAAGGTACATTATGGTATCGAAAAATAATTTTTCTCACAACATCTGCTTTCTTCACATTAAACTCTATCTTCACGTGCTATTATTTTACCGGACAGTTTTTCATATTGCTCAAGTTTTATATAATACTATGTGAGAAAAATGAAGACATCAAAACTTGCGTATACACCTTTCAAAGGACTGAAAGCAGTTCTTGAGAAAAGGCAATTTGCTCTGAGAAAACAGGATATTGTCGAAGTCAGGTCTGACGAAGAGATATTCAGGGAGGCCATGTCTGATGTCAGGGAAATAACGGAATTCAGGAATATTTTACCG
>JAGSYM010000175.1 GCA_018262395.1 Nitrospirota bacterium
CACGGAGGAAATGGTTATAACCGTCATATAAAGGGCTTCAAGAGGGGTCCAGCGTTCAAGCAATGTATACCCGGTCATACCGGTCACTATGATGCCTGCCAGTGCAAGGAACATCCCTATCAGTCGTTTATAAAGCATTGCTCCCTTTCGGATTAAACTGCCGACAGTAAATTATAATCGAAAACATACAAGCTTTGCGTAAGTTTTCAAAGTATTCAGCCTATAAGAAGAGTTGATCTCGCAAAGCCGCAAAGTACGCAAAGAAATACAAAGACTTGAAGTGGGAATATGATTTACTGTTAGAGTGAATGTGATTTTGATCAGGACCCCTTGATTCCTTGGTCAGAAGCATGCACTTTTGACTGCACCCTCTGCGTTCTCTGTGGTTAACTGCTGTTTTTAGGTTCAGTAACCGGCACTAAGAAGAGGGTTGAAAGGATCAGGCGGCTACGACGGAATATCCGCACTACCCCTGCTTTTTGGAAAAGACGACCTGCGGCCAGGACTGCGTCTGCCGAAGTGCGTTCTTTGCCGGATGCGATTTTTTGCCGAAGAGAAAACATATACTACTCCGCACCGGTTATTTTTGAATCAAATCTATTAATTACAGACAGCCGCGACTACGACTTCTAAACTGCTTTCAGGAGATATATCCTTCCAGGAGGCCGGCGAAGTCTCCACAGAATGCACAATGTTTTTGTTCACGTCGTACATAATGGTCATTAATTCCCGATATCTTTTCCTGGAACAATCTATTTCCGACATAAAGCCCGTATAATCATACTTTAGTGCCTGATATTCCTTGCCGTCTTCCATCAAATGGCTTCGGGCTTCGTACATTAACTCACTCCCTTCTTCAGGGACTATTACTATCCATAAACTTACCGTATTATCGCCTGACCGGGAAAGGCTTTTTTCGTTGATAAACAGCCCCTCTTGCAGTAAAGTCCAACTCTCCGAATCCACGTTGTCGCAGAACCCGTTGCCCACGGCAAACAAGAGGAACATAAGCGACATCGCCAATTTACCTGCCTTGAGTTCTCTCATAGCCCTCCTCCTTAAATATCGTTTTATTGTTTATATTCAGTTCCCGAACCTGGCCTTGACTTACATATTGTGGCACCCAAAACATGAGTTCGGCATCCGCAGTCTCGCAGTCTCATCCTCCCCGGCCTGTGCCGGACCTTCGGCAATGACCCCCTTCTGGTGGGGATTGTGGCAGGTTGAACAGGTGATTCTCTCTCTGGTCTGAAGTGGAAATCTCACGCCATATTCTGTTTGTATTTTTATCATATGGTCAAGGGTCTTCTTTTTCGGTTTGGCCATGTAATGCCCCTTGAAAAAATAATCATTGGACATAGGTGGGTGACATCGCCAGCACAAAAAGGCCACGTCAGCCTTAAATGTTACCTCTACAGGCTCGACTGTCTGGTCAGGGACTTCGCCATGGCACATGAGACATACCGGTTCCCCGTTGTATTTCTTTATTGCACCCTGGTTGTCTAACATATGATGCAAGTCTATCTTAGAATTAAGGTCTTTATCATGACAACCGAAGCAGATCTCAGTCCTGCCGGTATATGGCCCTCCCCGCAGGAACCTTGGTCTGCCCGCCAGACTATGGTCCTTATGCACCCTGTGACATGTCAAACATCTCATCTCTCCCTCAAAAAGAGGAAAGTCTTCCCCTACGGAAGTTTTTGGCGCGCCTTCAGGCACAAAATTGACCGGATGGTGGTTCTCGGTGTAATGATGGCAGTCCAGACAGATGGACGACGGATCAATCCCTTCAGGAAACAGGTTGGCTTCAGAAATTTCCGAGGCCGGCATCCTGTGACAGGACATACAGGAAGTATGATTTTTGTCCACAACAGTATCGGCAGCATAGGCATTTTGAGCGCCCCCTAATAAAAGAAAAAAGGACAAGAGCATCGAAAATATGATTAGTCCCTTCAAAAAAACACCGTCTTTTAATTTCATGTTACCCCCTCTTGAAATATTTAATTGCCTGTTGCATATTGTTTCAATTATGCGGATGGTCCATTAAAAGAGGATTAAAGCCAAATTAATTATACTTAATAAAGAATAATCTTAAATAATGAAGAGTCACCGACAAGGCGTTTTTTGGGCTGTTCGTTCTAAAAACTGAGATGTAAGGTCTTTTATCCGAACTGAATTAAAGTAGTATAATGAATTAAGGGTTGTTTGAGGAGTCTTATACAACAAAATTAAATACCACCGAAAGGAGCAACAATAGTGAATAAGATAATGACAACAATGTATGCTTTTCTGATGATAGGGGGTCTTGTGACATTCGGCCTCGCTGACATGAAAAGCAGCAAAAGAGGAGAGGAACTGTTCAAGGAAAATTGTGCCATCTGCCATCCTGACGGCGGTAACATAATCAATCCTGCGAAGAGCTTACGCAAAGCGGACCTTGAGGCCAACAAGATCATGACCAAATCCGATATCGTGGAGAAAATGAGACATCCCGGCAAGGGTATGTCCACATGGAGCGCAGCAACTATTCCTGACAGCGATGCGCAGGAGATCGCGGATTATATCCTGAAGACCTTTTGAGTAGGCTGATCTGCTGAAGAAAGACCCGGCCCCTAAAACGGCTTTTTTGTCGCGTAGCTGAACAAAGTATTAAACCTGGGCATAGTCTTTCCCCGGTCTAATACATTGCACTTCCCATCCTTCTTCATTTATCCTTATCCACGATGGACAGATGGAAAAACAATGTTTCATTCATACTCGTCGAGACGATGGAGACCGGCAATATCGGGGCCTCGGCGCGGGCGCTCAAGAACCTCGGCTTCTCAAAGCTGGAACTTGTCAGGCCCGTTAAATTCCCGTCAGATGAGGCAGGATGGTTTGCACACGGCGCTGAAGACGTCCTCTCCAATATAAAAGTCTTCCAGGATTTAAAAGCTGCGATGGCAGGCAAGTCGGTAATCATCGGTACTACAAGGCGGACCGGGAAGAAACGCGGCCAGGCATATCCAGTAAGAGAAGCAGCGGAAAGGATCAGAGAGCTTTCCGTAAATAATCGCATCGCACTGCTCTTTGGCAGGGAAGACAGGGGTCTGAAGAATGAAGAGACGGCTGAATGTACGTTTATGATAAACATCCCCGCATCTCCTGAAAACCCCTCCTTCAACCTCGCACAGGCAGTGCTGATTATCGCTTATGAACTCGCATATACATCCTATACCGTCAAACCGCCACCGGGGATTATCAACAATGCAGAATTCCTGAACCTCTTCCGGAGACTAAGGGATATTATGAAAATGGCTGGTTATGAGCCGAAGGGGATCAGGGACAATGAAAAAGAGATCATGATGGACCTCAAACGCCTCATGTCGAGGGCCGCGATAACCGACCGTGAAGCCCAAATGCTCCACGGCATCATCTCGCAGATAGAGGAAAGTCTCGGAAAAATGCGGGAGTCATAATGTGCGCAATCTTTTCCTGTGATTTTTTACTATCGTCCCCCTGCTCCCCTGCTCTGTAAATTCCACAAGTTCGACCTCGCCGTCCTCGCGTTCAAAATAAACCGCATCTTTATTTTCGATCTTCGGAAAATATCTGCCGGAAATATCTTCATAGAGGTCAATGCGATACAGCACTGCGCCGTGACCCGGTTCGTCTTCCGGTGAGATCCTGAGAAGGCCGTCTTTCACGAACACCCTGTATTTTCCTTTTTTGTTCTTGTAGCCCACATAATACCTGCCTGCCTCCCTATGATAAATGTCCGCGTCCATAGGGAACAGATCATACCCCAC
Source organism: Nitrospirota bacterium (assembly GCA_018262395.1). The sequence continues at coordinate 3,789 of JAGSYM010000175.1, forward strand.
AACCTCATAAAATCTATCCCCTTTGATCTTAAACGTCTTCCCCGCAGTGCTCAGGACCCATTCAGAAGTCAATCTGTCAGGGCTGTGGGTCAATATAGTCATTTCCTTTCTTAAGGTCGTGTCCTTCAGTTTCTCATAGTCAGTGTGGACAACACTGTG
>JAGSYM010000176.1 GCA_018262395.1 Nitrospirota bacterium
TCTTGTTCGACAAGAAATTTCTGCCCGTGTCCCTGGTCAAACATTACTGTGGGCTTTTTGTCCACTGCCTGAGCTCCTAAAATGAAAGAATGTAACAGCATGAATAGAGCTACCATTGATATCAATTGTTTGCGCATACTCGTTTCTCCCTTCGTTCATTATGCCGGAAATGCCCCCGGCTGCAGTCTTTAATCCAAATTATTTGTTCTCTTGTTTGCACGTTCCCGCCTCAGCTTTTCGATCGTAATCATGAGAAGAGAAATTGCTGCCGGAGTAACACCGGGTATCCTGCCTGCCTGGCCAAGGTTTATTGGCTTGACTTCCAGCAATTTCATCAGGACTTCCCGTGAAAGACCGTTCACAGCACCGTAATCAAAATTTTCAGGGATTTTTTTCCCTTCAACCTTCTTTAGCCTTTCGGCCATTTCCATCTGGCGAACGATGTAGCCATCGTACTTGACCTGTGTCTCGACCTGCTTCTTCATTTCGGGAGTCAGGGGCTGGTCAGATGAGGAATGTTCATCGATAAATGCATAGGTAATCTCAGGCCTTTTCAAAATCTGTTCGAGCGTTTCAGCCCTGTTTTCATCCACCTTAATCCGTGTTTTTTTCAGTCGTTGCATCTCACCTGCAATGAGTCTCTTCTTTTCAAGAAATTTTTCGTAGACAGTCTCATTCAGAAGCCCGATACTATATCCCTTGTCCATCAACCTGAGGTCAGCGTTATCGTGCCGTAACAGGAGCCGGTATTCTGCCCGCGAGGTGAACATCCGGTAAGGCTCACTTGTTCCTTTTGTTGTGAGGTCGTCAATGAGCACGCCGGTATATGCCTCGTGTCGTCCGAGGAGGAAAGGTTCCCTACCCCGGAGTTTCAACGCCGCATTGATTCCTGCCATTAGTCCCTGCGCAGCAGCTTCTTCATATCCTGATGTCCCGTTTATCTGGCCGGCTAAAAAAAGTCCGCCGATAATTTTTGTTTCGAGGGTTTGCTTGAGCTGAGTAGGATATACAAAGTCGTATTCTATTGCATACCCGGGCCGCATGATTTCCACCTCCTCAAGTCCCGGGATGGTCCGTACAAATTTTACCTGCACATCATACGGGAGGCTGGTCGGTATCCCATTCGCATAATACTCCTTCGTCTCAAGACCCTCGGGTTCAAGGAATACCTGGTGCCGATCCCGCTCTGCAAAGCGCACGACCTTGTCTTCGATTGATGGACAATAGCGTGCCCCTATCCCCTTGATTTTACCGCTATACAGGGGTGAACGATCCAGACTTTCCAAAATAATTTTGTGAGTCTGAGCATTCGTATAGGTTATGAAGCAGGGAAGCTGCGGGTTGGTGATTTTATCAGTGCTGTGGGAAAAAGGCAGAGGAGGTTCGTCACCATATTGCGGTTCTGTCTTTGAAAAATCTATGGTTCTTGCGTCAAGCCGCGGTGGTGTCCCCGTCTTCAAACGTCCGATTTTGAGACCAAGACTCCCGAGGGACTCAGACAATCCGTTTGACGGGAATTCACCTGCCCTACCGGCAGAAAAATTCTCAAGCCCGATATGGATTAATCCCTTGAGGAATGTCCCGGTTGTAACGATGACAGCCCGTGCTCCGTAGAAAACCCCCAATGATGTGAGAACACCCTTAACTTCCCCATTCTCGGTGACGATCTTTTCTGCCATTGCCTGTTTTGTATCAAGGTGTTCCTGCTGCTCAAGAACCTTTCGCATGACAAGCTTGTATAAAACTCTGTCTGCCTGCGCGCGGAGAGACCATACCGCAGGACCCTTCGACATATTAAGCATCCTGAACTGAATTCCTGCCCGGTCTGTGACCTTTGCCATTTCACCGCCGAGCGCATCGATCTCCCGGACAAGATGTCCTTTTGCAAGCCCCCCGATTGCAGGATTGCATGACATCTGCGCGATGGTATCAAGGTTGATCGTGAAAAGGCAGGTTGAAAACCCCAGTCGGGCACCGGCAAGCGCAGCCTCGCAGCCGGCATGTCCTGCACCGATCACGACTATGTCATAATCACGGTCCCTGTACATAAATTTACTATAAAGGATTCTTTCGGGCTTATTCAATGAAGGGCCGCAAACAGCTTGTGGTATAATTCACTATGCACGCAGCCTGCAGCAGCTTTCTGAAAACTCTTTGCAGAATGTATATGTAAAGGAAGTCTTTGCTTCGGTATAAAAAAATATTCCTTGGCGGTCCATGCAATAACAACTGCGTGCATTGTCTTCCCAGCCATAAAGCTTCCCCACCTGCTGATTTCAGCTCAATCCGGACTTTATTGGATCAAAGAGAGACTGACAGTGTTGTGTTGTATGGCGGGGAACCAACTCTCAGAAATGATCTGATGGATATTATTCAAGCAGCGCGGGGCAATGGTTGCAGAAGAATTAAACTCATAACAAATGGGCGCGCTTTTTCTCATGCCCATTATCTCCAGCAGGTCATAAATGCGGGGTGTTCTCTGTTTGAAATCAGTTTGTGGGGATCAAATCCAAATTTCCATGAGTATCTGAGCAGGACACCCGGCAGTTTCTGGGAAACTGTCAGAGGATTAGAGAATCTGTCAGGGATACCCGTAGATAAATTCGTTTGCTTGCGAATACCGGTGTGCAAGGAAAATTTTTCGGATCTTGAAAATATCATTGTAACGGCCCTGAATTTCGGTACCAACCGCATCATCCTCTCGATGCAGGATTCAACACTTTCCTTTCAATCTGCACTCCCCCATATCATCAACGGTATCAATATCAGCATCTTCAACCGGGTCTGGATACTTACCGAAGGCATCCCTTTCTGCCTCATGCAGGGGCTTGAACAACATATCAGTGAAATTTATTCCGGCTGGGATACTCTATACGAAAGGATGTATCAGCAGCACAAACAGTGCCCTGAATGCGTATATAAGGAATTGTGTCCCGGCACAGGAGTCAGTTACATAAAGCAATTTGGAGACGGTGAATTTTCCCCTGTGAGAGCAGGAAAATGCTTCCAGGATATCAAGGTACTCTATGCCTAAAAAGAAGATTGCCCTGATTTCCTATAACTGGGCAAATCATTTTTCCCTGGCCCTCGGGTATCTCAAGGCATATGCGCTGCAAGATCATTCGATCAGACAGAATACCGACATCGAGATTATTGATTTCGATACCGAGGGACTCAATGTACAGCAGGTCATCTATTACCTTTCACAGCGCAAGCCTAATATCGTCGGATTTTCCTGTTACTGCTGGAATGTAGAAAAGGTATTGGATACCGCAAGAATCCTGAAGACGATTCATCCAGACATAAAAATAGTGCTCGGCGGACCAGAAGTCGGTCCGATCGGCGCAAAATATCTGAGGGAACATTCATTTCTTGATGTGGTGATCAAAGGGGAGGGAGAAATCACCTTTTCTGAACTCCTGGAGTATTATCTCGGCCAAGCCGGTATTGAGGAGATAGCTGGGATTACCTACCGGTCGAATGGGCAGGTTATCGAAAATCCCGACAGACCGCCTATCGAGAACTTAAGCGAAATACCGTCTCCCTATCTTGAGGGTATTCTTATTCCAAGGGACAAAGTAACCTACATCGAAACATACCGGGGATGCATTTTTAAATGCCATTACTGCTTTGAAGGGAAGAACCTCCCGAAACTCCGGTTTTTCCCAGATGAAAGGGTAAAAAAAGAAATCGATTTTATTATGAGTCATCCCGAGATAAAGACGTTCCATTTTGTGGATACCGTCTTCAATTTCAGAAAAGATCGTCTCGAAAAAATAGCGGGCATGATTGCTTCTGCCAATAGATACGGGGCTGAACTTCGCACCGTTGAGATTATTGCTGAATTTGTGGATAAGGAGACGGTTGAACTTTTCAAAAAGGCACATGTGCGAAGCATCGAGACAGGACCGCAGACAGTGAATGA
>JAGSYM010000177.1 GCA_018262395.1 Nitrospirota bacterium
CTGATCATCAGGTAATTTCTTTTCCAGCCATGAGAGATCGATATTCAATGCAGTCAAAATCGTGCCGAATTCATCATGAATCTCCCGGGCAATATTTTTTTTCTCTGTCTCCACAGCGTCCTGAAAATACGCATAAAGATCCCGCAATTTCTCCCGTGATTCGTTTACTTCCTGCTCTGCTTTCTTACGCCTCGTGATGTCTATGCCGAGTTCCAAGATCAAAGGAGACTCGTCGATATCAGTGAAAGGATAGTCAAAAATAGCGTAGGTATTCCCATCAGGCCCGGTCCATTCCCATTGCTGGGCTTTCTGTTCGGAAAAAACCCTGAATGACCGGCACATCTCGCAGGGATTTTCACGGTCGAAAAGGAATTTGTAACAGTGCCTGTCCCCGGGATCACCGAAACGTCTTTTAAACTCCCGGTTGGTATACGCAAATCTATAGTCAGCGGTCAGAAGACAGACATAACCGGGCAGTTCCTCCAGGAGAGAAAAAAAGCGCTGACGTTCAGCAGCCATAATCTCAAAGGATTTGCTTAATTCCTCAGTCCTCTCCTGAACTTTATTCTCTAATTGTTCATTAGCCTTTTGAAGGGCATCCTTTGCTTTTCTCATTTCCTCTTCAGCCCGCTTCTGCACCAGTGCAATTGCAGCAAGCTCGCTAAAGGCAGATGCGATCCGCACATCATTATCAGTAAACCCGCCCGTTTTATTTCCGAGTCCGAATAAGCCGATCACCTTATTATCAACAATCATAGGGGCCATTAATACATTTTTGAGCTGCACATGGCCCTCGGGTAAAAAATGTGCCCACTCACTTCTGGAGAAGTCATTATGGAATACTGTTTTGCCGCTGCTGTAAACTTCACCGCGCAAGCCCCGAATCGGCATCGGCAAGTCGGGATCAACAGTGCAAATCAAATCTCCCGAATCCAGATAGATGACTTCATTTCTCATTCCATCATCGCTCACCATTGCGATATACCCAGAAGCAGCTCCGACGACATCTTTACAGGAATTGAATATCCCCTGCGCTGCATCTATAAAATTGCTATGTCGCAGAACAGCGCTGGCACCCCGAAGCAAAGCTGAGATTTCGTTTTGCCGCTGTTGTGATTCGTTGAGCGTGAGCCTTAATTCCTCCTCTACTAGCCTGCGTGAAGAGATGTCCTGTGTTGTCCCGAACCCGCCGAGCAGCGATCCGTCTTTGTCAAACTCAAGTTCAGCCCGTTCCCGCACCCACTTCACGTAACCTTTCACAACAATGCGATGCTCGATATCATAGGGCTCGCCCTGAAGGGCTGCCTTCCATTTCCGGTCAACATATGCCCGGTCATCGGGGTGAACAATGGAAAGAAATGTCTCATACGTCATCTGGATCCCCTTTGGAATGCCAAAAATCCGGTGGTTCTCGTCAGACCAGAGCAGTTCATTCTTCTGCACGTCCAGTCTCCAGCTTCCGGTATTTGCAACTGCCTGCGCGCGGTTCAGATCGTCCTCACTGTGTCTCAGAGATTCCTCAATCTGCTTGCGATCAGTGACATCTTCAATAAGCGCGATGATCCATTGGGGCGCGTGCTCCGCGTTGCGGACAAGCGAAACACTTTTTCGGACCCATACAGATGAACCGCCTTTCCGTATATAGCGGTTTTCGATCACGAAATCGGAAATCTTGCCAGCAAGCATCCGGTCAATCATATTCATGTTCTCTGCAAAGTCGTCAGGATGAATCAGCTTTGGAAACCCCAGTATCTTCAGCTCATCAAGGCTATAGCCCGTGATAACGCAATAGGCCTTATTAGCATCCACGAAGCAGCCATCGGGCGTTGTCATTGCAAAGCCGATAGAGGCCTCGACAAAGGCACTTCTGAACTTCTCCTCACTCTCCCGCAGCGCCTTCTCGGTTCGCCTCAGTGCGGTGATATCCATAATCGCTACCGCGCTGCCAATAATCTTGCCTTCAGCATTCTGAATTGGTGCAGCGCTGTTGTAGACAAAGATACGGTTACCACTAAACCGCTCAATTTCTAATATCTGGCCAATAACTGTTTCTCCGCTCTGAATGGCACGTGCCGATGCCCATTCTTCAGGCATGAGGAGCTTTCCGGTGTCTACCCACCAAGCTTTGTATTGCCCGTAATCCTCAACACAATGAGCCGTTGGTATCGGTTCCCCCCAGATCTCTTCGAATGCGCGATTTGCCTGTATAGTTCCGCCTAGGTTGTCCACAAGAGCCATTCCAATAGGCAGCGCTTTCATGACAGCTTCAAGACTATTCTTTTCGTTCACTACTTCCCGGTATGCGGTTTTCAGCTTCTCCTCGGCCTGACGCTGTGCAGTGATATCGATGCCCGTACCAATGATAAATTCGACTTCTCCTTTATTATCTAAAAGAGACGTATTCGACCACGTGATGAAGCAACGAGTGCCGTCTTTCGCTACCCAATAGTTCTCGTGCTTGTTTGGGAACTTACCTGCTTTCAGCTCCTTGAAAACAGTTTTGACCGATTTTCTTTCTTCCGGTACAAGCAGTATGTCCCAAAAGGGCTTGCCTTTCACTTCATCGAAGGTATATCCGGTTAACTGCTCACATATTTTATTAAATATAATAATCCTTCCTTTCACATCCATCACAATGACCAAGGCACCAACTGTTGAAAGGACTGCTGAGATAAAATCACGTTCTTTGCTCAGTGATATGTCCGCCTGTCTGATCTCCGTCTCCATTTTCTTGCTCTCGGTAATATCATGGGCATAGATGCGTACGGCCTGAAACTCCGGGGCAAAGTAGAGTCTCTCAGCAAATACCCTGTCTTGAATGGTTACCTCCCGATAGATCTCTTTTCCCTTTTTATGCTTTAAACCTTTCAGGATAGTTTTGATATCCTTGGGCAGAAAAATATCACTGCGCCTCTCAAGATGAAGCTTTTTTAAAATTTCTTTCGCCGCATTATTGATAAATAGTATTTCTCCCGAAGAATCCACTTCCAGCACAGGGTTCGGATTTAACCGGGGGAAAGAGGCGAAACGCCCCAATTCAGCAATCTTTGTTTTTAAATCTTTAATACTTTCTTTATCTATTATTGTCTGAGGATGGGAACCCTTTGCATCAGATCGAGACCGAGCGGTTTTCTTCTTCGGAGCCCGCTGAGAAATTGTTTTGGAAGGTTTATTGAGATCTGTTTTTTTTGTGACCATCTTCGTACTTAAAAAACAATATCTATTGCCATTATATGAGCTTTTGTCAATCTATTGCAACCAGATGAGCAAAACCTCTGTCAATATTCTTTATTGTATCTCCGCACAGATAGTCATTCCCGCGCAGGCGGGAATCTATGTTTGTCAAGGCCGTAACTGGACCACCGCGTTCGTGGGGTGACAGATTCATCATGAAACTACTATTTTGAGATATGTTCTAATTAACGTAATCATTTGTAAGAATATTTTCTACAGGTGACATGGCGAAATCCTTACAAAAATATCAGAAATTTACGGATATTCAGGATAATTCTGGGGGTGTATAGTCAAAGTCAAAGAACACATTTTAAAACTTGAGGAGGTGTCACATGACGAGGAAGGAGTCAAAAGAATTAACAAAGAGTGAACCTGTCAGTGGTCTCACACCATTCGAAGAAGCAGAGAGGTGGTTTGAGGCTGCTTTCAGGAGGCCATTTTCACTCTTCGGCCACAGGTGGCTGCCACGGGTCAGGACCACGGATATGGAAGAGGTCAGCCCCTCGATGGATATTTTTGAGGAAGGTGACAACATAGTTGTTAAGGCTGAGCTGCCGGGGATGAAAAAGGACAACATCGAAGTAAGTGTCACAGACCACAGAATGCGGATATCGGGAGAAAAGAAGCGTGAGGAGAAGGTAGAGAAAAAGAATTACTACTGGGAAGAACGTTCATACGGATCATTCTC
>JAGSYM010000178.1 GCA_018262395.1 Nitrospirota bacterium
TTTCTCACTCCACCCACCCGAGTATCGCACAGCCGCCATCCTACAAGCTGGGACCTGTCGCAACTTCACCCTTAAATCCTCAGGTGTAGGAAGGGTTTCCATAGTGTACTGAGCAGGCATTGTGAAGGAAACCACCCAGCCATCTTCGACACGTTGCTGACCGACCGGGGAAGTCATCTTTATCTTCTCGTGGGCCAGTTCCTGAGATACTGGAGCCGTCATCGCTATTTTCCTGTGCGATCGGTTTTCCCCTGATATGTATCTAAATAGCATGGAGAAAGCCTTGTTCCCTGCATCTTCAAGGGTTCCATCTACCACGGTCTCCGCTACGACATAAGACGCATAGTCACGAATTTCGAAGTTCTTGTTCCTGCTGACTACTTCATACTTTGCCTCTTCGATATTAATGGCACATCCCCCTGCCATGCTTGTCACTAATACTGCTACAGCAATTATAGCTAAGCGTGGCATTATAACCCCTCATGTATCTAATCTCGACTTCGATTTAATAATTGTATTTGGCCCATTTCATTGAAAGGTTTTCTATAGGCCTATTTGTTCTTCTTATATCTTATGACTTTTATGGTAAGGCTCTAAAAATATAAGGGTCTTCTTTCAGGAATATAGGTATTTAAGATCCTCCCTGCATTCCGGTCCTCTGAGACATAGAGACCGCAATAGCAGCTACCGAATTCCTTCACATCATCCGCCCGGTACACACATGGACAGATAATATCCCTGTCTTTCTTATAATCGCCTGATGCCAGCCTGCATGGGCATGACATATAGCCATAGCGCTCACTGTTTCTGATGAGGCCGTCAAGGAGATCAAAGACGGTTTCTTTTTCTTTATTGAAAAAAATAACCTTTTGGTTCCTGGGCTTTTTTCAGCATTTTATATAAATGATCAAAGCTGATCATAACCCAAGTGCCTCCCTCACCACTTCTTCCCTGAACCCAATAATGATCTTATTGCCGATAATAATTGTGGGAAAGGTACAGCCTGGATTGAATCTTCTCACTTCTTCAAGCAACTCAGATTGTTCTTCTACGGAAACCATGTCGACATCCTTGAACTCGTATTTCACTCCGCAATTATCAAGAAACTTCTTTGCAGCTTTGCAGTGTATGCAGGTGCTGAGAGTATATATCTTAACGGGAGGTGTCATGAATGCTCACTTTCATTTTTTTAAAATACTACCATAAAAGGGTTTGCAACAAATTGTCACAAACCCTTTTTGTGTCTTTATGAAATGAGAGAAACTGTGAGAGGTATGCCTCACCCACCGGTGCTGAATACGTCAGATACTTCTCCCATATTCATACATTTTTTCTTTTCTTCTTCAGTCAGTTTGTCTACTTTCTTGACTTGCCCTTTGAGTGATTTTATAGGACATGCATATTCATTTCCCTCTTTGTCGTAAATGAATACATAATCTCCATAATCCGGCATAATTTCACCTCCTTCCCTGATGTTCCTGCCACGATAAATATTTTTTAGGCGGTATCACAGAAAATATGCTATAACAGCCATGAGAGCAAATATTTAATACCTAACAGGAACTCTTGCATTTGCATGTCAAACTGGCTTTTCTTGAAACTTTTCTGATCGTCATATTGCCCTCCTTTACTTTATGGTTCTTATGATCAATATTCAAATTCTATCACACAGAATAAATATTGCAACTCCAGTTTCTGTTGAATGCCATCAGAAACATAGCTTTCTCCAAATTCCATGACTGGTATTAGTTTCAAGGGGAACAGGTTCGGCTTCACCTTGCTCTCAGGTATTGATCTCTGAAACTGTTGCGACTTTCCGGGAGAAACATGCTCTGAGGCAGTGTGAGAAGAACGACCAATCCTCAGGTATTTGAAAGCGCAACTGATGTCGATTTCGTGTAGTTATCTAGGAGAACTTAACTTTGCGTGTAGAGATTCCGAAAGGCTCACGAGATTTTGTGGAACCACCTTAATCATGCCACGGCGTGGAGCGTCGATATCAGCGATGAGAAAGAATGCTATGGAAACCACGAGGGGAAGAACCCAAAGAAACCTGGATTTCCCCGCGGCCTTCTTAGCGTCAAAACCAATCAAGGCATTTGCGCAGATGGCTATTGCCACCATCAAGCTCCAAGCTGCAGCCGGGATCCGATTCCACCATGCTGCCTGCGTATAGCCCTGCGAATTCAAGACGTCGTTCATGCCCGCAACCGCGAGAGCAGTTACAGCTGTCGGCTGCGCCAGGGCCGGAGCCCGGACCGCCGACCATAGCTCTGTCTGCAATTTTGCAGTTTGAGCATCAATCTGCCGAAGCTGTTGCGCATCGCGGACTTCGTAGAACAAAATGCGCTGATCGATATAGCTCAGAAGCAGCGTATGCACCTTCGCCGCATCAGCAGCAGGCAGGAAGTCGGCTCTAAGGAATTCCGTGCCGATAGCGTTGGCCTCTGATTCCTCGTAGTTCTTGCGTTGATCGTATCGCGTCAAAGCCATGGAAAAGGTGAAGCCGATGATAAGCGCAAGCAAGGTCAGCGTAGCTCCGACCACGAGGCCGAAATGTTTCTCCTCGTCACCTTCTGTCACATACCTTTGTCGGTATAGCGCCCCAAGCCACGCCGAGAGTGTTAAAACTAAGAACGAGAGAGGGAAAAGCAGCAGCGGGTGTATCGTCATGGTCATATTATTATTCTTCTCATTGTTCGTCCAGCAATTAATATACTCCGGCAGGATTTTTTCCCATCCGTGAACATAATCATAACATATCCATCAACCGAAGAAATAAATGTTCATAGAATTTAGAAGTATGATAATTGTTCTATTGGCAATTTACGGTAATACGAAACAATAGGCAACTAGATAATTTCTGAGACAATAGTTCAGCAACTGTGGAACGTTGACTGTCTAACGCATTTTCCTGTTTAGTCGGTTCTATTTTTCGACACGAAGTCCTCAGTTATAAAAATTGAAACTGGCGTTGGGTACAGGAAGGATCTAAATCTTCATCCTCTTCTTTAATCTATCGAATACCATTCACAACATGTCGTTACCCAAATTTTATCACGGGTGTTTGTTCCAAGGGTAACCCAGAAGACTGCAGAAGATCCTTGAAGGTATAAAGCACAGGAAGGAGTAATTAAACAGTTCTTATAATTCTCGATTATTGTAATCTTCAATTATTTTAAGAAGGGTTTCAATAGACAAATAATTATTTCCTTCTTGTTTCTTAACATACTCATAAAAATCGCACTTCTCACATTCCTTATGTTTCTCTATAAAGTTCCCCTGAATATTTCCTTTACATATAGTCCCCTCTAATACCCAACATGCCCTGCCTCCAGATTCACCATCGTGAGCCCCATCTAAAGAGATTTCAATAACGGTCGGACATAAACCTAAGTCTGATACTTTTTCGCCACCAAATTGCCTTCCACATTTTTTGAACTCCCAGCAGTTGAGTTTTTTCATAAACAATCTCTCAAGAGTTAATAATTTCTGATTGTACTCAATACAATTATATCATGAGGAAAAGGTGTTTATTCCAAGGGGTTACTAACCGAGTCTATTACACCGACATAATGACACTTTCAGTAAACTGAAACTCTATAAAGAGTACCTATGGAATAAGACATCTCAACAAGGCTGGAGGGCGTTTGTTACAGACACAATCAAACTCTATTTATTATGCGACACTAATTACCATCGTCATGTAACAAATAGTTTTGTAGGCAAACGCGTTGTCCCGCTAGAGTAAAATCATCGATCTGGCGCAGTAAGACCGCACCGTTCCCCGCCGGGAGATGTTGATCGGAGTGGACTGCTCCCATTAGTCGGCACTGATTATAATTCTACGGCAAAAGATGAGAGGAAAAGTAAGAACAACGCAGAACATCCTCGGAGCG
>JAGSYM010000179.1 GCA_018262395.1 Nitrospirota bacterium
ACCAGAAGGACAAATACCCCGACCAGATATCCGGCGGCCAGAAGCAGAGAGTTGCGATCGCAAGGGCATTGGTTACAAATCCCAAACTCGTTCTTGCGGATGAGCCCACTGCAAACCTTGACCATAAAACGGCGTATATGGTGATAAATCTTATGAAAAAGATGAGGGATGAATTCAGGACAACCTTCATATTTTCTACCCATGACCAGAAAATTGTAGGCGAGGCCGAGATCATATTCACCCTGGAAGACGGAAGTCTGTTGGACAGACATGTTGAAGGAGGCAAGTGAAATGGGTAATCTCTTCAAAATAGCCATTAGAAATCTAATGAGATATAAGAGAAGGACGTTGCTGACTGCATCCCTCATCTCCATAGGCGTTATCTTTGTTATCGTATTTATCGCGGCATCGGGAGGATTCAAGGGCCTTATGATAGGACAGATCACAGACTCAATAATGGGGCATGTCCAAATCCACAAGAAAGGCTATGTGGCATCAATAGAAAACCTCCCCCTGAACCTTAATTTGAAACCTCAGGCAGTAAAAAAGATCGAGGAGATGCTCAGTAGAGAATCAGAAATAGAGTCGTATTCTCCGAGGTTAAAGTTTGGAGGCATGTTCAGCAATTTTGCGGAGACTACAAATGTAAGGTTAAATGGCGTTTACCCGGACAGAGAATTCAAGACAGTCCCCCTCCTTGCATCGAGGATCATTAAAGGCAAGCAAGGTCTTGGGCGAGGGGAGATTCTTATCCCTGATCTTCTGGCAAGGGGTATGAACGTGAAGGTCGGCGATACCGTTGTTGTTGTGGCCACCAACAAAGACGGGTCGGTCAATGGGAAACAATTCAAGGTCGCTGGCATAGTCGAAAGCGCAACAGGTCCTGGCGGCCGGGATGGGTATATCCATATCGAAGATGCAATGGAAACCCTCAGGATGGAAGAGATGGAGATAAGTGAAATTGTCATCAGGCTGAAGGATTTCAGCAAGTTGCACAACTTTGATGATAGGCTTAAGCGGATGCTTTCACAAGAACTGACGAAAGAGGGTAAGCCCGCATTTGAGATCCATACATGGGAGGGCCTCTCCCCCTTCTTTAACATAGCGAAAATGATAGACTTGATGACGTTCTTCATCAGACTCATGCTTATAGCCATAGTTACGATAAGCATCATGAATGTCATGATCATGGCGGTCTATGAAAGAATACGGGAGATAGGAACCATAGCTGCCATAGGCACACTGCCGGGAAAGATACTCTCCATGTTCGTTATTGAGGGGTTTTGTCTTGGAATTGCAGGCGCTGTTATCGGAAGTGTTTCCGGCACGATAATCGTATTTATTATCAACATCTCAAAAATAACCTTTAATTTTGGCATACAGAAAGGGCTCATTCTATCGGCGAGCATTAAACCGGCAGACCTCCTGGTTATATCGGTAATAGTAGTAATCGTCTCGGTGATAGCAAGCCTCCAACCTGCATTCAAGGCATCGAGAATGGAGCCTATCAAGGCACTGAGACATGTATAGGAGATTAAAATGATTAAGATCGCACTAATTTTTATATTGCTGATATGCACAGTCCCTGTCTATGCCATAGACGGCAAAGAGCTGTTGAAACAGGTTGACAGGAATCTGAATCCTGAAACCTATGAATCTTACCGGAAGCTCATAAACATAGAGCCCGATGGCAGGAAAAAGGAATATACCCTGTTCACCGTCAAGAAGGGGGTGGATAAGGTTGCCTCTTTATTCCTTGCCCCTGCAAGCGAAAAGGGCAGAAGCACCCTTCGTCTCGGAGATAATATGTGGCTTTATATTCCCAATGTGGGGAAGCCTATTCGGATAACGAGCCTTCAGTCGGTTGTGGGCGGGGTCTTCAATAACGCCGACATACTGCAACTGGATTACGCAGCGGAGTACGATGTTGAGAAGGTCGAAGAAAAAGGCAACGAATATCTCCTACATCTCAAAGCAAAGACAAAGACGGTGGCTTATGACCGATTGAGGTTATGGGCAGACAAGAACAAAAAACTTCCCACAAAAATAGAGTGCCTCACGGAAGCTAATATGCTGATAAAGACCCTCTACTTTAAGGAAGTTAAAGATTTTAGAGGCGGCATTGTGAGACCTTCGGTCATAGAGACAGACAGCCCTCTTTATAAGGGCTACAAATCAGTGATGATATTCGCGAAGTTAAAAAAGAGGGATTTCAAGGATGAGGTCTTTACCCTGACCTTTATGGCGAATCTGGAATCACTGAGATAGATGCAGAAGAAAGAAGGCAACAGTCAAGAGTCAGGAGTTAGAACACATACAACTTTTGTCTTTCCCTTCTTCTTTATCCTATTCTTTATGCTGTCTTCTGCCTTCTTTTTTCCAGATGCTGTATTCGCCGAGGAATACACCTTCGACATTTCCGAGACAGAAAAAAAGCCCTACCATCTCGGCGGCTATGCGGAGTTCAGGCCGATTCTTTTCGGACTGGATAAAGACGCGTCTCTTTACAAACTCAAATTTTACAACCGCGACGAGGGATCAACACTTGAAGAGTATAACGCCACGCTCCAACTGGAGGGCAGCCTGGAAAAGGGCATTGCGCGTCTTTTTGTTCGTACGAACACGGACTACAAGAATTCATATCGCGGCGTCGACCAGAAAACAATTATTTATGAAGGTTTTTTGTCATTAAAGCCTTCATCGTCACTGACCATGGATATGGGCAAGAAAACCCTGAAATGGGGCAAAGGCTATGCGTGGAACCCTGTTGCTTTTGTAGACAGGCCCAAAGACCCGGACGAACCGGAGCAGAACCTTGAAGGGTTCATCGTCGTCTCTGCTGACTATATCAAAAGCTTCCAGGGGCCCCTGAAAACCGTTTCCTTTACTCCCGTCTTGGTCCCTGTATACAATCATGTGAATGATGTCTTCGGAGAAATCGATAATCTCAATTTTGCGGCAAAGCTTTACTTTCTTTATTACGACACTGACATTGATTTCATTATTCTTACCGGCGGAAGCAAAACGACAAGGTATGGTGTGGATTTTTCACGGAATATCACCACCAACTTTGAAATACACGGAGAGTTTGCGTTCATTAACGATTTCAAGAAAAGATTTATCGACAGTGATGTGAGTGTTTTTGAGAAGGAATACGATGCCAAAAGTTATCTACTGGGAATACGCTACCTCACAGAAAAAGAGACCACCTACATCTTTGAATATTACAGAAACGGCACAGGCTTTACCTCCGGCGAGATGAAGGATTATTTTTCATTCATAAATAAAGGCTATGACTCGTATATTTCCACAGGCAGTGATATGCTGCTCAAAAAAGCAGTGACTATTACAGAAGGCAATTACGGTAGGCCAAACCCCATGAGGGATTACCTTTATCTGCGTGTCAGCCAGAAGGAGCCGTTCGATATCCTCTATTTCACTCCGTCCTTCACATGGATATTCAATATTACAGATAAGAGTTTTTCGCTTTCACCGGAATTGCTTTACACAGCTATAACAAACCTTGAACTGAGGCTGAAGTCCTCGATCATCTCCGGGGAGCGCTTAAGCGACTATGGTGAAAAGCAGAATGACTACAGGATAGAATTCAGAGCAAGGTACTATTTTTGAGTAATAAGCCTGCCATTAGAAGTCTTTTTCTCTCTTTCCTTAGACTTGGGCTCACCGCTTTCGGTGGTCCTGCTATGGTCGCGTATGTAAAAGAAATGGCGGTAAATAGCCACAAGTGGCTTGACGAAGATAAATTTAAGGACGGAGTCGCACTCTGTCAAACCATACCGGGCGCTACCGCCATGCAGACGGCTGCCTATGTGGGTCTCAGGGCAAGGGGTGTCATCGGAGCGCTGGCGTCATTTGTCGGCTTCGGTCTGCCGAATTATCGGGATGTTTTCATCGCTATCACTGCAGGTGCGCTTTTTTGGACAGGTGTAAGTCCCTTTGCCGCAATCATAGGTAGTGCTTGTGCCGGTGCACTTCTTATGAAATCGGTCACAAAATCGCTTTCAGTCCGGTCAGAGGGAATAGATCGCAGTTTTGTTAAACAGTTCACGGTGCTTCTTTCAGTTCTCCTGTCCGGGCTTGTCGTGCTCTATCTAATCGATGCAAGACTCTTGAATCTCGCCGTGTTAATGACGAGAATTGATTTATTCGCCTTCGGCGGCGGCTTTGCCTCCATCCCATTGATGCTTCATGAAATAGTCAACGTCAGAGGATGGATGGACAGCAAGACATTCATGGACGGGATAGCGCTAGGTCAGGTGACACCCGGCCCGATTGTAATCACCTCGACCTTTGTAGGATACATGCTCTATGGAGTGGCGGGCGCCACAATTGCAACTGTAGGGATATTTGCCCCTTCTTTTTTGATGGTGATTGCTGTAACCCCGGTCTTCGACAGATTAAAGGCGTCAGCATATTTTATCGGAGCGACAAAAGGGATTCTCGCCTCCTTTGTCGGACTTCTTTTCTTTGTCGCAGTCAAATTTGCATTGGCGGTCCCGTGGGACGTTATGAGGGTCTTTGTAGGAGTTGCTGCCTTTGCTGCGCTTCTTAAGAAAGTTGATATTCTTTATGTTGTAGTA
>JAGSYM010000180.1 GCA_018262395.1 Nitrospirota bacterium
CACCCACGGCATATGTCCTGAATGCCTGCAGAAAAATGACCCGGAATCATATAAAGAGTTTATTGACAGCAATAAGGAATTCGGACTTTCCTGAGTACCCGGTCCTGCATTAACTGGGTTACCTTGTTTCCTGCCATCTGCAATCAGCGTTTCTAAAGATAATCCATGCCTTCCGGAACAATAGAATAAACCTCTAAAAAGCAGTTTCGCGCAAAATCGCAACCAACTGCCTTTTTTTGGATAAAGGGTAATTATATATAGGAGCATGCCCTGCCTGCAGCGTCTCTATTGACCTTGATACGAATTTGTGTTGAATCCTTTATTTAGTACATGTAATACTTATCATATGAGTATGAAGAAGATGCTTGTAGTTGATGATGAGCCGGACATAGTCGAACTTGTTACATATAATCTGAAGAAAGAAGGTTTCGACGTTTCCTCTGCATTTGACGGAGAGGATGCCCTTGCCAAAATCAGGAAAGAGAAATTCGACTTTGTTATTCTCGATCTTATGCTTCCGGGCATACAGGGTATGGAAATCTGCCGCATCATGAGAAGTGATCCGGCTACTAAGAACATACCGATTATAATGCTTACCGCAAAAGGAGAAGAGATAGACAAAATACTCGGACTTGAGATGGGCGCAGACGATTACATAACGAAGCCTTTCAGTCCGAGGGAACTCCTGGCGCGAATCAAAACAGTTCTGAGAAGAACATCAGAAAAAACAGCTGATACGACGGTTGTTCGCATAGGAAAACTGGCCATCAACAAAGATACCTACGCGGTGACAAAGGACGATAAGCCCCTGGAACTTAGCTCAACCGAATTCAGGCTTCTCCTCTACCTTGTTGAAAAAAGGGGAAAGGTCTTTAATCGGGACCAGCTTCTGGACGCTCTTTGGAAGGATGAGGCCTTTGTGGAACCAAGGACGGTTGATGTTCATGTAAGACGGCTGCGCACTCGTATAGAAGACGACCCTGCAAATCCCAGATACGTCAAAACCAAAAGAGGCGTCGGTTATTACGTGGACGCTGAAGCATGACTATTAGAATCTTCAGACGCATTTTTGTAATCTATGCCGTCATAGTTGTGCTAGCAGGTCTCATTACGGAGATCTACATCACTTCGGCTGTCAGAGAAAATCATATCAGCAATCTGAGGCAGCACCTTGAAGATAAAATAGGCCTGCTCTCAAAAGACATATCCTTTACCGAGAGCAATCTTGATGACTTCTGCAAGAAAATAAAAAAGGAAATACATGCGCGTGTCACCATCATACTGAATGACGGAAGGGTCATCGGCGATTCAGACCATGAAGCGGCAACGATGGACAATCATGCGAGCCGAACTGAGATCCAGCAGGCGGACAATCTCAAATCCGGTATAGTGATACGCTTCAGCGATACCCTTAAGTATGACTTTCTCTATGTCGCAAGGAAAATAACTCATAACGGGGTGGACAAAGGCTTTATAAGGCTTGCGGTGCCTTTGCAGGATATTGACCGCTCCGTAAATCTCCTTAGGGTGAAGATAATCCTTGTTGTCATGATAGTTCTGCTCGTAACCTGGGCAGTATCAATATGGCAAACCGACCATCTGAGAAGACTTCTCAAGCAGATCACGGATTTCTCACGGTCTCTCTCCAGGGGAGAGATTGACAAGAGACTGTTTCTGAAAGACGCAGGCGAATTCAGCGAGATTGCAGAGAATCTGACTTCAATGTCCGTCACCTTACAAGGCATGATGTCACAAAGTGAAGGGGAAAGAAACCGCCTGAATGTCATCCTCAAGAGTGTCCCCGACGCGCTTCTCATAATCGATGCAAAAGGCATAGTGACTCTTTCGAGCTCTTCTGTAAAAAACTTTTTCGGTGATATTCCTGCAGCAGGGGTGCGTTTTGCCGAAGTTGTACGGAACCATGAGTTTTCAGACCTTATTGAAGAGGTGCGGGAGACCCGCCTGCCGGGGATGACTGAATTCAGCGTTGAAATCCCGGAGGAAAAGTATCTGACAGTCAGGGTGTCCCCACTTTTTTACAAGGAAAGCGACCTTTCAGGTTTCGTCGCTGTATTCCATGACATAACGGACATCAAGAAACTTGAACAGGTCAGGAAAGACTTTGTTGCCAACGTGTCTCACGAACTGAAGACCCCGATTACCGCGATCAAGGGCTTTGCCGACACGCTGCTTGACGGCGCCCTCAGTGATCACGAAAATGCTACACGGTTTGTTCAGACCATCAAATCCAACAGCGAGCGTATCAACGCTCTGGTTGATGACCTCATGACCATATCCAAGATCGAAATGGGTGTCATAAAAGTAGAAAAGTCTTTGATCGACATAGAAGGCGTTTGTGAAAATCTCATGGAGCTATTTAAATCCAAAGCTGCTTCAAAGAATATTTATATAAAGTGCGACAAGAGGAAGGACATCAATCAGATTGAGGCAGACAATAACCGCCTCATTCAGATCCTCACCAACCTGGTTGACAATGCAATAAAGTTCACAGATACCGGGGGCGTGACTTTCGGCATCGACAGTGAGGACGGTAAAAAGTTTATCTTTGTTGAAGACACCGGAATAGGAGTTCCTGCAAAATTCGTATCAAGACTCGGGGAACGGTTCTTCAGGGTGGACCCTGCCAGATCGCGGAAAATGGGAGGGACCGGGCTCGGTTTGGCAATCGTCAAGCATCTTGTGAAGGCACATGGCTGGACAATGCAGATAGAGAGCGTACTCGGCAAGGGCACCAAAGTGAGGATCGTTATTTAGGAGCGGTTCAGGTTCTTAGGCTGAATACTGAAGTATAAATAATTCAATCAGTTAACGGAGTCTTCTAACTCTTATCGAATGTCCGACGTATTGTGCCATAACCTCCCTCTTTGAACTAAAATACATTATCTGTTAGAACTTCTGAGATTATTCAGCAGTCGCAGAGAGACCGGACACTGTCTGTAAGGTCAAATAGTAGCAACTGCATGCTTTAAGAAACCAGATTCCGCTGAAGCCGTTAATCCTGACTCACTATCCATTTAACCTAAAATTAACTTTCCTGACATCACCATGTAACACTGCGGCTGTTATTATTGTCTATGGAATCGACAAGTTTAACTGGAAAGGAGCTTTCCATGAAATGCAATGAGTTTCTAGCTGAACTCTCTCGTTGCAAGCGGGGAATTCCTGTTGCCCGTCTCTTCAGACATTACTTTTGTGAGGGCAATCATAAAGGGTGCCCTTTAAAAAGGGACAGAGAAAACAGCGAAACGCAGCGCTTGCAAGGCAGCAACCTTTTTGATTGTCCAGGAGGAAGCATGAAATGCGCGATTCTTATGACAAGAGGAAGCAAATACGCATGTTTATCTGCAGGAGATTTTCTGTTCGCCTGCTTCACAAAAGACCAGGGAGGTGATAGCATTTAAAATGTAACAGAGATTTAACAGACCTGTAACAATGTTGTAACAATATGAGTATATTCTAAATAAGACAAACAAGGAGGCACTATGAAAGTATTCTTGAAAATAGCTTTGGCATTGGCAGTTATGCTGTCTTTCACACAGGTTCAGGCAGCAGAAAAACTTAACGGTGCAGGAGCTACCTTCCCCTATCCTGTGTATTCGGCCTGGGCTTTTGACTATAGCAAGGTTACGGGCGTGCAGCTCAACTACCAGTCCATCGGCTCAGGCGGCGGCGTCAGACAGATTACAGATAGGACGGTGGATTTTGGCGCATCGGACGACCCTATGAAACCCGAGCAGCTTAAAAAAAACAAACTGCTCCAGTTCCCTGCGGTGATCGGCGGGGTTGTTCCTGTCGGCAATCTTGAGGGTATTACCCCGGGCCAGCTGAAACTTGATTCAGGCACTCTTTGCAAGATCTTTCTCGGCGAGAAAAGCGGTCAAGTTCCCTGCCGGCATCGGCGGCAAGGGCAATGAGGGTGTGGCCAACTATGTTAAAAGAATGCCCAACGCAATTGGCTATGTGGAATTTGCTTATGCGAAACAGAACAAGCTTGACTACATACAGCTCAAAAACAAAGCTGGAAACTTTGTGGAACCCGGCTTTGCAAGTTTTGAGGATGCTGCCGAGACAGGTGACTTTGATGCAAAGAAGGACTTTTACCTGTGGCTGACCAATGCTCCGGGCAAGGACTCCTGGCCGATTGCAGGCGCAACATTTATTCTTCTTGCCAAGGAAAAAACCGGCTCCAACAAAAACGTAGTTAAATTCTTTGACTGGGCTTTCAAAAACGGCGATAATAAGGCCAAAGAGCTTATTTATGTGCCGCTGCCCAAAAGTCTGAAGGACAAAGTCAGGGCATATTGGAAGGCAAACGGTTTGCAGTAGAGCATCAATTGGCGGGAGGGCCGGCTCTGTCTTGCCCTCCCTTTTTTTCTGTAAATACAAGGTGAGCATATAAATGGCGAGAACCGCGAGAAAAAATCCCGTTGACACGATATTTTCTGTTGTCACTGCTGCCGCATCATTTACAGTGATTATTTTTATCGTCGCCATCTTGTACGAACTTATTCATCAATCCGGACCGGCAATTGCCAGGTTTGGTGTCTGGAAATTTCTATCTTCAACCGACTGGAACCCTGTCAAGGAATCTTTTGGCGCTCTAACAAATATTTATGGAACAATTCTTACTACGTTTCTTTCGCTGTTGATTGCGATCCCTGTTGCAATAGGTATTGCTGTCTTTATTACAGAGATAGCCCCGAACTTTTTGAAGACGCCCATAGGTGTGGCCATTGAACTATTGGCCGCAATACCGAGCATAATTTATGGCATGTGGGGCCTTTTCACTCTTTCTCCGATCATGAGCAGATACATTGAGCCGTTTCTGAAGAATATCTTTGAGGGGGTGCCTTTTGTAGGTGTCCTTTTTCAGGGGACCCCGATGGGCATAGATATACTGACAGCAAGCATAATCCTGAGCATAATGATCATACCCTTTACAGCCAGCATATCAAGGGACTCCTTCAATCTTACGCCTGCAGTTGTTAAGGAATCCGCGTACGCCCTTGGGGCCACAAAATGGGAAGTAGTGAAGAATGTTGTTATCCCATATTCAAAGCTGGGGGTATTCGGAGGCATAGTCCTTTCCCTTGGCAGGGCGCTTGGTGAGACTATGGCTGTGGCGTTTGTGCTTGGCAACAACCACAGGATAACAACATCCCTCTTTGACGCGGCAGCGACGATTACCGTTACCCTGGCCAATGAATTTGCCGAGGCGGACAATGATGTTTATCTGTCCTCTTTGTTTTATCTTGCTCTGGTGCTCTTTATAATGAGCTTTATTACTCTTGCCATAGCAAAGTTCTTTCTTATCAAGGCAGAACGGAAGTACTCACGATGACCAGAGAACAATGGAGAAAGACTGAAGGATTCGCAGCGCTTCTGCTGAGCACTCTTGCTGCACTGTTGGGACTGTTTTGGCTTGTATTCATACTCGGCGATGTGCTTGTGCATGGAATAAAGGCGCTGAATTTGGGATTGTTCATTAATGACCCGACGCCGCCGGGGGTTGAGGGAGGAGGGCTCAGGAACGCCTTTGTCGGACAATTGATGATCACCATCTGCGCAACGCTTATAGGTGTACCTGTAGGCGTGCTCGGAGGCACGTTCCTGGCAGAATACGCACGCGGGTGGAAAATAGCGCGGCTTATCAGTGTCCTCGCCGACATCATGGTCAGTGTCCCTTCAATCGTGATCGGCACCTTCATTTATGCTATTTTGGTCAGACCCATCGGGCACTTCAACGGTTGGGCAGGCGCTGTTGCTCTTTCGATCATCATGATACCGGTTGTCCTCAGGACAACCGAGGACATGCTTTCACTTGTGCCGTGGACACTTAGGGAGGCCGCTTTTGCTCTTGGCGCACCCTACTATAAAGTGATTACCCAGGTGGTCTATCGCGGGGCAGCCACCGGAATACTGACTGGTATTTTGCTTTCCATAGCCAGGGTGGCAGGAGAAACTGCGCCACTTTTGTTTACTTCTTTTAATAATTCATTTTTCTCGGTAAACATGAACCAGCCTGTTGCCTCTCTAACTGTAACAATTTTTCAATATGCTATGGGGCCTTATGACAACTGGCATGAACAGGCATGGGCTGCGGCATTCGTGATTACGATATTCATTCTTGTCCTCACTATCACAGGGCGTTTAATCATAAAATGGAGGTATAGGTAGTGGCCGAATCGGTTGAACTTGAAGTTAAGGGACTTGATTTTCATTATGCTGGAGATATCCATGCTCTCAAAAAAATAAGTCTTACGGTTTATAAAAACACGGTAACCGCATTGATCGGCCCTTCAGGTTGTGGGAAGACAACTCTTTTGAGATGTTTCAACCGGATGCATGACCTCTATCCCAAAAACAGGTACGAAGGAGAGATAGTATTTCAGGGTGACAATATACTTTCTCCTGATACTGATCTGATCAAACTCAGAAGCCGCATAGGAATGGTCTTTCAAAAGCCCACCCCTTTCCCTATGAGTATATTTGATAATATTGCCTACGGCCTTAAACTGCAGGGTATCAAGAAGACAGCGCCCCTGTCCGAAAAAGTGGAGAAGGCCCTGAAAGATGCGGCCCTGTGGGACGAGGTAAAGGACAAGCTTAATGCCAGCGCCTATGACCTTTCCGGCGGACAGCAGCAGAGGCTTGTTATTGCAAGGGCGCTGGCTGTGAATCCTGACGTTCTGCT
>JAGSYM010000181.1 GCA_018262395.1 Nitrospirota bacterium
AGGAAGTCCGGGGAAGCCCGTAATCGTATTGATTCATGGCCTCGGGATGGACAAAAATATATGGGTAGCCCCTCTCAAAGCCCGTATCCTCGGGGGCATGTTCCCGCTTAA
The DNA here is from genome assembly GCA_018262395.1 of Nitrospirota bacterium. Next base: position 112 of record JAGSYM010000181.1, read on the forward strand.
AATCCTCGTTGGCAGATATGTGTCAGGAAGTCCCCGTGTCCTTCATACGCTGTTCCATGACCTCAGGAACAGAGACTATCCTGTGATTACCTGGAGCCAGAAGAGAACCGCAGGTCCGATAGATTCTGTCCTTCCGGAATTAACTGCAATAATCAAGATAGCACGTGGCATGACAGATACAGGAATCATCCTGATTGGACATAGCAGGGGAGGACTTATTGGTCGGCAATATCTTTCGAAAACAGACACGCCGGTCAGGGGTCTGATAACGATTGCTACTCCCCATAAAGGGAGTGCTATTGCAAGGGTAGCCCAGTATTTCTCACCCCTTGGTTCCGTGATCAGTCCGCTTATTCCGAACAGTGACAAAAGTAAGGCAGCTCGCTCTATAAAAAGAATCAGCGAATTTCTCAAAAGCAGGGCATTACAGGAACTGCTCCCGGAATCACATTTCTTTCAATCCTTGCATGATGAGCCGCTCGCGGGTGTTTCCTATGTCTCCGCCGGCGGCATAAACCCCATACTCTTCAATTTATCAACGCTTTCATTTCCTGTGATCCTTGAAAAGATTATCCCGGAGCCTCTCTATCCGGATGAAATGAAAAAGGGTAAAGGTGATGGGCTCGTATCTGCCGAAAGTGCAAAAATGCCCTGGTCTGGTGAACATTATTATTTTGATTGCAATCACGCTGAGATATTGTTTGATAAAGAAGCACGCGATACCATCGTGAATGCTGTTGAGCTGATGTGCTTTTGAACCCCAAAGGTGCAGATATTGTTCGAAAAAATTATTTAACTCGATGATTTGATTAAAATATCTTTCATTGCTCTCTGAATAAAAATGTACGTAAAACTATCAGAGAAAAGTACATTACGGTATCGAAAAATAATTTTTCTCACAACATCTGCACCCTTCAAATGTATTTTCAGGGTCAAAGCGATACTCTTATCCCACCATATATTGAGAAACCTGGAGTCCCAAAACTTCCGATCTCTTCATAATCTTCGTCAAAGAGGTTCTCTATTCTTGCAAAACAATTCAATTCCTTTGATACTCTGTAACTACCGCTCACATTTACGATTGAATATGATGACAGAGGTCTCTTGACCGAGGAATCGAACCTGTCTCCGACAAAGGTGTAATTGGCGACGACCGTGAAATCTTTTATTGACACGTCAATAGCAAGATTCAGCTTATCCTGCGGCCTGAGCGGCAGTTGCTTTCCCGTCTGCCTGTCTTCTGTATCGAGGTATGTATGCCCTGTTTTTATATGTACATGGTCATTCACTTCTAACAAAAGACTCGCTTCCAGACCTTTCACCGTTGCCTCTGCAATGTTGGCGGCGGTAAAAGTCAGGGGGTTTGTTGTAATCAGATTCTCATACTCCTGGTCAAAATAGGTTATGGAGAGGTGAACTCTGTCCTCGAACAGATCCTTTGAAATACCTATCTCCCATGATGTGGTCTCTTCGGGTTTCAGATTCCGGTTTCCATAAAATGGGAAGAAGAGTTCATTCAGTGCGGGTGCCCTGAATCCTGTACCATAGCTCGCCCTAATGCTTGCTCCAGCAAGCGGTACCGTATAGACGGCTCCAAACCTATAGGTGGCTTTGGTTCCTGAGGTATCGCGGTCGTCGTACCGTGCACCCGCAGTCACCACGAGTGATTTTCTGAACAGTTTCAGCTTGTTGCTGAGATACAGCGCATAATTGTCGAGGGACTCATCAAATCCGGGGTTTTCTCCCTTCTCCTCCCTGTACTCAAGACCTGCTACGATTGAATAATATTCTGCTGGGGAAAAAACATGCTGCCAGTCAATCGTGTTGATAGATGTGACCATCTCTGTATTATTGAACGCGGTGTCCGGATCTCTGAACGTCAGGGAATCTCTTGCACGGGATACGCTTATTATCTGATCCCACATATCGGAGAGATGAAGCATCCCCTTGCCTGAAAGAAGCGCATGGTGCCCGCGCTGTACAAAATTCAGATCATCAACAGCCTTTCTCCCGAAGAAATCAAATCCGTCTAATTCGGACCTGTCATAGGAATATCTGCCGGTGACTTCTATCTCAACGTTCTCCGATGGTTTGATGCCGAATTTGCCTGAGACGAATGCATTCCTGTAACTGTCTCGCTCTGCCCCGTTTTTAGCTGCTGATATTCCGTCAGTAGAGAAATAATTTCCTGTCAAACGGTAATCCGTTATTTTATACGTACCTGAAACGGCAAGAGAAGGATTATAGGTACCGAATGAACCTGACTCAAGAGATACCCCCGCTTTTGGTCTACCTTCTCCTTTTTTCGTGATTATATTGATAACGCCTGCCATTGCCTCCGAACCATAGATGGTACTCTGTGGGCCTTTGACTATCTCGATCCGCTCTATATCCGCTACAGTAATCCCTGAAAAATCGAATGAACCTGTTGTGGTGCTGTTTACCCGTATCCCGTCAATCATTACCAGGGTATGGGAAGAACTGCCACCCCGAAGGAGTACGGACGTAACTTTTCCGGTACCGCCGTTCTGAATGACATGTAACTCGGGGATTTTCCGGAATACATCAGGAACAAAATCAACATTCATTTTTTGAATATCCTTCCCCTCTATCAGGGTTACGCCACTAGTTGTCTCTCCGACCGGTTCTTCTATTCTGGCAGCTGTAACAACGATTTCGTCAAGCTTGACCTCTTCCTCTGCAGATGCTGACGGAGTGATAAAGAAAAAACATATGAGGAGTAGTGAAACAATCATTTGAGCGTCTCCTTGAAGAAATTATTTTCGTAACTTATGTATGCTTTGCCGGAAATATCCCGTTGCACCGCGATTTCCAGATCAAATGCTTCTTTGAACATCGCCTCTGTCAGGACATTCTCAGGGCTCCCCAATCCAAGAATCCTGCCTTCCTTCAGTACAATCACTTTTTCGAATTGGAGCGCTACATTGATATCGTGGAGAGCCATGATGATGGAAATGCCTTTTTCTTCTCTTAAGTGATTGAGCAGCTTGAGAATCTCGATCTGGTATTTGATGTCAAGGTTGGCGAGGGGTTCATCAAGGAGGAGGATGCCCGCTCCCTGCAGTAATGTCATGGCGATGAACGCTCTTCGCTTTTCACCGCCACTTACATTTGTTATTAAACAATCCGCTTTATCACGCAGACCAACCGTCTCCAAAGCTTCACCGATTGTTGTTTCCGGAAGGATGTCGTAGGGATAGAACCCCATACCTGCGAGATCCCTGACTCTGAAGGGTACCTGTATGTCGAGCAACTGGGGAAGATAGCACAAGAGTTTTGCCCTGTCTTTGTTCCTGAAGGATTGCAAAGGTTTATTCCAGAGGGTTATGAGACCAGAGGAAGGTCTCAATATCCCGCTCGCAAGTTTGAGAATCGTTGATTTCCCGGAGCCATTGGCACCCAAGAGTGCAATAAACTCTCCTTCTCCAAGTGAAAAAGAGAGATGATTGATGAATTCTCTGTCGCGCGAGTACGTGAAGCTAAGATTTTTCAGTTCAAGGATGGCATGAGTGGATACAGATGACATGGTTCCTCTCTTTTTCCTTATCGGCGGGAAAAGAGGGAATGAAAATACCTGAACATTACTTCCTCCCTCGGGAATTTCTGGTCCGTCATCAGAGGATTCTCATGCTTCCCTCTAAACTTCGGACCCATGTAAGGTCTGGACAGGTCTTCCGGCTCAGGGCTTCAAATTCTCGTAACCTACTTGCCCGCCTTCCCGGTCACATCGACCAGTGGCT
>JAGSYM010000182.1 GCA_018262395.1 Nitrospirota bacterium
GTTTCTTGAATCGATAACGTAGGTTCCCTCCGGGGTTTTGTTATCGCCTTGCCTTTCTTTTGGACCATTCGGGTTTCCCCCCAAGGCTATTTTGTAGGTCTTGAGCACCTTGCCCTTTGAGATCACCGTCAATCGTCGTTCTTTCTTTTCTATCAGAATCTTATCTGCCGGTCCCTTCTGGAGTGCAAAAACCTCTTTTTGCAGGGTAATAATCTCATTCTCTTTGCTCTTTACCCCTTGTTCAAGCGTTTCAATCTTTTTTTGCAGTGCAATAATCTCATTCCCCCTGCTTTTAACCTCTTGTTGGAGCGTCTCAATCTGTGTTTGCTGCGCAGCAATCGTCTTATCCTTGAGAGTGACATTATTGATATGAAATATCATCATCTCACTATCCTTCCTGTACCCACTCTCCGGGTAATACTTTATGAGTTTCTGAAAACATTCCAGAGATTTCTGGTAATCTTTTTGCTCATTCCCAGGATACGCATAAATAATACCCATTTCGAAAAGAACCCTGTCTCCCGCCGCGGGATATTTATCAATAATCTTCTCATATGTGCTCAGAGAGGCCTTATAGCTTCCCTGGCTGAAAAGATCATTCGCTTCTTTGAAGGTTGACCTGGTCTGGGCTCCCTCATTCAAGTGACTGCATCCGGACATGAGAATTGGTGTTATTATGATGCAGACAAAGAAATAGTAAAGATGCACACCTATCCTGCTTTGCTTTTTACCCATATACGCATTCGTGTTCGCTAATAATTATGTTTGATGATCGCAGAACTATTCCTCTTCCTGATATATCCAAAACATGTACCACATTATAAGTTAAATTCTGCAATGTTTTCATTATTACCGTTTGAAATGTTATATGGACCGCTAGGATTAGAAAACCAGCATAACAAGGAAGGTAAGGAACACATTGTGCTGAGAGCCTGATGCCCTCGTTTGACAGATTAAATGCTTGAATGGTCCAGACAGGCTTGAACGCTGGAAGCATAAGGAAGTGGCAGGGTCTCAAAACCCTGCCGCTTCCTTTTCGGAGCACGAAAGACAAAGGTAACAGCTCCCCATAAAATTGACTTACTTCTTCATTGATTTTTTGAACATGTCGTCAGCTCTCTGCGCCTTTTCATCCGCCATCTTCGCCTTTTCGTCTGCGATCTTCGCCTTTTCCTCTGCGAGCTTCTCCCTTTCCTCTGCCATCTTGAGAGCATTTTCGGCGCGGGTTGCGGCAGCCTCCGCCTTTAACGTGGCCGCATCCGCTGCCGCCTTGGCAGCCTGCGCATCCTGCGCTGCCTGATCAGCTTTCGCACCAGTCAGCATTTGCTGCGACTGAACTTTATCGAGGTCACCTTTTGTTGCACAACCCACCACAGAAATAGCAAGAACAAGCATCATTGAGATCACCAAAAGACTCTTCTTCATCGTCTCATCACCTCCTTTGAATTCCATGCATGTAACTATATATGAGGATAATTAAATAAAAATGAAAAAAAAATTAACTATTTTTAATAAAAAGCCCGCTCCATTATTTGAGGAACAGACCTTTTTAATGCGGAAGGCTATCGGCTTGAACGTGCAGGAAAAGGCGGGATCGACTATCTCTTCTTGACAGGTTCAATTAATATACCATCTATTTCCAAATCAATTTTCAAGCGTTTGATTGCATCTTTGGCCTCTCTGATATCATTGAAAGGGCCAGCGATAACACGGTAGCTGCCGTTCTTTGATACCACCCTTGCCGGGATTTGCGGACCCTGGTGGTTGATAATTGCGGCAAGTCTCATAGCATCCATCTTGTTACGCACGTCAGCAGCCAAAACAGACCACGCCTTTGTATTCAGTTCTGGTATTTCCGGTCTGCCATATAATTCGCCCGGGTGCCTGATTTCTATGGTTTCCGCAACCCCTTTTCCACTGCCTTGCCTGATCTCGAATATGGGGACAGGAATCCCCCGGGCCTCGGCCAATACTTTCTTAACTTTGCTCCAGTCAAGCGTGCGCCCCGATTCCTTTTCAATATTTCTCAATTTTGCATATATCTTATCAAACTCAACAGTGTCCAGGTCTTCCACGGGCGCATGAACTTCCATGTAAACCACTCCATTACGTTGACCTATGAGATATGGCTGGTTAACGATGCTTACAGGTGTTTTGACCGGAGTGTTCTCATAGAGTTTCTTCACGTCTTCCGGGTAGAGTCTTATGCAGCCATTGGTTGCCCTAAGACCAATGCTGGCCGGTTTATTGGTGCCATGGATCAAATAACTCGACTTACTTAAATATAGCGCGCATTCTCCCAAGGGATTTTGAGGACCCGGCAGTACTGCAGAGGGCAGAGGATCTCCTTTTTTTCGATGATCCTCAGCAATTGAGGCAGGCACATGCCAGGTCGGCCGGATTGCCTTACGCTCCACATACATTTGCCCTGTGGGAGAGGGTCGCTCTTCGGTACCGACACCGACCGGGTAGGTCAACACCGTCAGTGACGCACTATCTCTTTTAAATTGAAAAAGCCTCATTGCGGCCAAGTTGATCACGATGCCTTTTCTGGGAGTGTCCGGCAGGATAAAACTCAGAGGCAACGTGATACGTTCTCCGGCCTCAGGCACCCATATATCTACCCCTGGATTAGCTGCACTGACTTCATTGATTCCGAGGCTGAAGTGCCTTGCAATATCCGGCAGCGTATCCCCCTTTTCAAGACTGATGAATGCCAGCCGGCCAATGACATCATCTCCTTTTGCAACTGAAAACTCATTTCGTTCGATATTTTCTTCCAGATGTCTTGGAATGGGCTGGTATTCCTCATGAACTCTTTTCGTTGTAGCACATCCATGGATAAATAAGATGACGATAAAAAGAACTATAAGACGAAGCCTGTTGGATAAGAGTGACAGGTCAATGATTTGGCACATGGGTCAAATATAGTTACCGATTGTTAAAATCCGATTAAGAACAGATTAAATTTTCTTAATTTGCTCACGGGCGTTGACTAGAGGACTTTTCAGTTATATACCCCTAATATCCGTAGTCACCAACCGTAATTCTTATGAGTTTGCCATTTTCGAATCTGAGGTAATAGAGGAATCTGGTGGGACCGAAGTTGTACTCCCACTCCTCAATCATTATCATCTCTCTGAGAAACAGAGGCTCTTGAGAGAGTTGTTCTTCTGATTGGACAGGGATATCTTTATAAAAGTCCCGCCTGAGACTCTCTTTCTCCCATCTTTCGATATTGTTTGGGCTGCCGCATTTTCTCCGTACCTCGGATTGTCTGTCCCCTCGTGAAATGATATACTGGCCGCACCTGAGATTGGACGTGGGACTGTCAGTGCCTGCTTCGATTGGAAGGGCTATCAGGATGAGACAAACTATGGCCAGATATTTCACAGAAAACCTCCGGTCACTTCAGCTTTAACAAGCTGATTCCTCTTGTCTGCAATCGAGAAGAGGAACCTGGAATATACAGCATTATATCACGATACGTGCTGAAGTAATCTAAATAAATCCATAGAGGATAGAAAGGCCTCCCGACTCCTGTCGATTCAAAAAGATAAAACTGTGAGGAATACCGGAAGAAATGAGCAATAACGATGGCCTAAAAACCAGCGCGGACAAGCGGGCTAAAATGAGAAAAGTGCAGGACGCGGTTAGCTGTGACCTGGCTTTGGTTTGATCACCATCATTATCCAACATTCGAGGTTAACAGGCGATGCCCTTTCAAATCCTCGTCGGCAACTCTGTCCCTGTCATATGATATAATGCTTACAATGATGGATGCTGGAGGCGTTGTCCCTTGAACAGTAGGGAAGGAACGTTCATGGCCTTCCAATGTGTTTATTTCAAGGGGAACCCCGGTCAGGAAGGC
>JAGSYM010000183.1 GCA_018262395.1 Nitrospirota bacterium
GAGATTTATGAGATTACGAAAGGTATCTTGTTCCGGATAGATGATCGGACTGCCTTGTAACTTATTAAAAATAAAATAGAAATTTATCCATACATCGGTCTACGAACCCGCTACGAACCTAACCCCTTATCAGGGGCTCATCCCGAAAACATCAGACGATCTGGAAATACCGCTCCATAACGCTCACCATGAGAAGTTGTTTGAAAAGCTGGCCGACTGGGGTAGTTCATAAAACTGTTTTGGGTGATGCCTGCTGGGAACAAGATAGTTCCTGGCTCCTTTGATAATCATTGTTACCAGGGTCGTCCCAGAGGCAATGACTTGCATGAACCCCTCACCCTGAGTCTGTGTTTTGTTGCTTTTTTATCAGATCAAATTTTTTGAGCTGTTTCGCTAATTCTTCTTGTGAAATGGCTTCTATTTGAACCAAAGCCTCTCCAAAGAAGATATGGGAATCCATCTGTTCCTTTAAAAGATCGTCAACTTGTTCTTTTGATAAATACTTCTCCTTGATTGCAATTTCTCCAAACTTCTCCTTCGTCTCTTCCTGTATTACTAATATCCTTAAAATATCCTCATGGGCAAGCATGCCTTTTGTCATTGCAAGATCTCCAATCATTCGATTATTTTTTCTTTGAAGTAATCTTGCATCAATCACATCTGTCATGGTTATGAGACCTTTTTCTAAAAGGTATCTTCCAAAAAGATATTTATTCATGATTCGCAATCCCGAAAGTATGAAATCATTGGTATGATCGGCAAAAGGATGGTTATGAGGATAAATATCCAGATATAGCGCATTGTGAAATCTGAGAAATACGCTCCTCCGATGATTCCAATGAGAATGGAGCACCACATGAGGCAAGCGACAACAACAGGAGACCATACTTTTGACTTGAACAGTTTCATCATCATCCTATTAAATGTTTAGTCGTCAAATGTCTGAACCATTTATGATCAATTATATGACGCATCAGTTTAGCAGATTTTGTTGGTATTGAATACAGGTGTTGACTGTTCAGATGGTCAATCCTACTCAGGTAGGATGGACTATACCAAAGGTATTGGAGATAATAGATTACATTTTTCACTCTTTTCTCAAGCCTCCCATACCGTATGGGGGGCTTCATTTTCGTTTTCACATCATCAGCAGAAATCAGCATAAATATTTTGCATACCCTACATCGGTAGGATTGCTTTACCTGGCGTGATGAAGCAGAATGTAATCAAGATGATTAAGACAGGTCTATATGAGAAAACGGAGAGTACTCATGATATATGATAATCCCTCAGCATTCCCTGATTTACCGAATGTTGACGTAAACAGGGACAGGACACTACGTGACGTCACCACAGGTAAGCGAGGGAAGGTGCTTATTGTTGATGATGAGATTGATATCGTCAGTACCCTGCAGACATATCTCTCAGAGAGCGGATATAAGACACTTGGTTGCACATCCGCAAAAGGTGCGATTGACGCATTGAAGAAATACGATTTTGATATTCTCCTGATAGACCTTGTGATGCCTGAGATGAATGGAATTGACGTATTGAAGTTGGCATTGGAAATAGACCCTCACCTTATCGGTATTATCATTACGGGGAATAGCACAATTGAAAGTGCCGTTGATGCGATGAAGGCAGGGGCCTTCGATTATTTGATGAAGCCATTTGAGTTTCAACTACTGTCGCCTGTACTTGCCCGTGCAATGAAAGTGAGGGAGTTGAGGAAATCAGAGGAGAAATACCGCTCCCTTGTCGATGAACTTACCTATCAGGTGAGGGAGATTCAGCATGCCCCTGATAATTCCATGGGCAGGGAACTCGAAATTTTTGAATTAAAAGAAGAAATAGAAGCCCTGAGGGAAGCAGTGAGGAAACAAAAGGAAACATATCATCACTATTTTTTCAATGGTGGAGACTTTGACCAGTAAGAGAACGGTATCTTTTTCTTGCAAGTTCAGTGAATAGCTGCCCACCACTTCAGTGCCACAACCTTAGGATGTGCAGGGACATAACTTTACCTAAGTACAATACTCCTATCAGCAGCAAAACAAAGGCGAATTATATTAAAACAAATTTTGGTCTCCGATGATTCCCGACGATCTATTCGCCATTTTCACAGTTTAAAGTTGTGCATTTTTCAGAAGGGCACATTGTCTTTTCGAAACCCATTCATGCGCGATTTTCTAATACGTCGCCGACCAGTGCTTCGCCTGCCTGAAACATACCAAATACCGATACTAAAACAGCAAACAAAAGACTATCAGTTATTTTTCTTTTCATTTCGACCTTCTTGATTTCGCTCCATTAATATTCACGGCATCTCCCCAGAAAACATTATAAAAATAAGTTTTCCATTAATGGTACAGATTATCAGATGAAATATGCATCATAATTGAGTGGAGGCTGAGATACGCAGGGAGTATCAGAATTGTTGTGCCCAGACTGTATAATATTCCTCTAAGTAGGGAAGACTAAGAAAGGATTTCCTTGATAAGAAGTTAAATATGTGTGCGATCCCAGAATCGAGGATCCATGAGCTCTTTTGTTTATGTGGGGGCCTTTATAGATGCTTTAGGCTTCCTCCTAACTTTTGAAGGCTTGCTCACCACATCTAATACCTGCTCCCTTTCTATCTTACTTGCTTCTCAGGTCTTATCCATTCTGGGTATCGCACCTTAATGTTATTTTGATCATACGAGAACAGGTAATCAATCCTACCTCAGTAGGGGTTTGATGTAAAAGGAAGGGGGAATCTATTTGTTCGGCAAGAGAAATCTAACTCCATTAATTCAGGTCAAAGGAACGATATAGAGCAAAATTGCAGTCTACGTACGAAAGGGAAAGACACTATACTCCTGCTCACTGCTCGACATGGTTCCTATTTCACAAGCTTTGAAGCTATTGCTGCAACATGTTTTCCCTGAAACCACGCTGTAGATAATTCATTCTCACTCGGCATTCGCTGTCCCTTAATCCCTGCAATGGTTGACGCGCCGTACGGAGATCCTCCGGTGATCTCATCCATGCGCATCTGGCCCTGAAACGTGTAAGGCAATCCGACAACAATCATCCCGTGATGGAGAAGTGTCAGGTGAAAGCTCAGAATGGTAGACTCCTGACCGCCATGCTGGGTATTGGAACTGGTAAACACACTTCCTACCTTTCCAACAAGGGCTCCATCAGCCCAGAGCTGTCCCGTTGCATCAAGAAACTGCCTCATCTGTCCGCACATGTTCCCAAATCGTGTGGGTGTGCCAAAGATGATGGCATCAGCGGATGCAAGTTCATCAATAGTACCTATTGGTATATGAGCAAAAGCTTTTTGAGCTTCGAGCGCCCTCATATTCTTCAGCACTTCTTCAGGGAGAGTTTCGGGGACGCGTCGCATTTCAAATGTCGCGCCTTCCACTTCCCTCACGCCCTTTGAAACAGCTTCTGCCATACGGTGAATATGACCGTAGAGCGAATAGTATAGAATTAAGACTTTCATGCTTCAACCCTCCTGGTGGGGAATGTTTCGATATTATTAAGATACGGATTACGAAATGAATTTTCTACATAATATCCGTTCTTTTTCCTGAGAAGAGGAAGGGAATCATGCAGACAGGGAACTTTTCGAAATAGAGATCCCACCCAGAAAGAAATTGAAGCATGTTTTTACGATCTGATCGGGGAAAAGGAAATTTTTGATCAAAATAAATAGAGCCATTTTAAGGGCTCTGCCTGATTGGACAACCTCTCTACGCTTACAACTTCCGTCTATTGCGTTTACAGGGTGACCAAATACCTTTAAATGGCTCCAAAAAATCTTGCGATCTCAGTTCAGGATACCTTGAGCTCTTTCGTCTAAGTGGGTACCTTGGTA
>JAGSYM010000184.1 GCA_018262395.1 Nitrospirota bacterium
CAAATACAGGGGAATGCCAGATGCTGCTGCACATTCTGACGCCGCTGTCTTTGGATCTTATAGTCCTGTCCCTGCGGTTACCACAGAAATCGAGAATGATATCATGGAAAAAGTAATGCGCCCTCTTCAGGAGGCGTTGAACGCTGAGGGGATACAATTTAAAGGGTTCATTTCAGCAGATCTTGTTGTGCAGCGGAACAGCATCTCTATTTTTGAATTGCAATTTGGATTCGGCGATCTGGAACCACAGACCATCCTGCCCAGACTGAAATCAGACATTGGAGAGCTGATCCTAACAGCAACGGAAGAAAGGTTGATGGATGTGTCCATTCAATGGGTCGAGGAGATGTCAGTATGCGTCACGCTCTTTTCAGGGAAGGACTCTTCTAAGGAAAGCAGAGGCTCAAAGATAAAGGGCTTGGCTCAGACAAAGGCGATGAAGGGTATTTTCTTGTTCCAGGAAAATACCGTATTTGACCAGAAGGACGTTGTTACCCATGGTGGTAACGCCCTATACATAACAGCTACCGGCAGTGGCCTGGAAGAGGCAACGGTCAGAGCAAACAGCGCAGCAGAGAACATCCATTTTGAGGGGAAGCAATACAAGGAAATATTTGAAATTATATAGATGACCAAAGTGAGATGTGATACATTGATTGTTGTGGAGTTAACGCAATAGATTGCCACGTCGTCCTGAAAGCATTCGGGACTCCTCGCAATGACAGTAAAGTTGCGCTAATTCTTATTTTGTCATTGCGAGCGCAGCGCGGCAATCTCTGTCTCCGACACTTTTTATGAGGAAAGAATAATTCAATAGGAAAGGAGATTATATGAAACCACGGGTATTAATCGTATTAGGGAGTGATTCCGACCTCCCGGTTATGGAAAAGGCATTTGAAATACTCAAGGAATTACAGATTCCATGCAAAATCACGATCGCATCTGCCCACAGATCACCGGGACGTGCTATAAAACTCGCCTCGGATGCTGAGAAAGAAGGCTTTGATGCGATCATTGCAGGAGCCGGAATGGCAGCCCATTTGGCCGGAGTTATCGCAGCACATACAATCATTCCCGTGATAGGGGTGCCTATTAATGCATCACCGCTTAACGGATTTGACTCACTTCTTTCGACGGTGCAGATGCCGCCAGGAGTGCCTGTGGCGACAATGGCTATCGGCAATTCCGGAGCGAGGAATGCAGCGTTTTTTGCAGCCCAGATTCTCGGGAGAAAAGATCCGGAGGTCGCAAAGAGATTAAAAACCTATAAGAAGAAGATGGCAGACGACATTGCAAAGAAGGCGCGTGCCATGGAAACGGATACGTCCTTATCATGAAGGTTCATCTTGATTGTTTCCCCTGCTTCATGAAGCAGGCGATTATTGCACTCAGGCTGGGAACAAACGATGAATCGTTGCAGAAAGAAATATTGAAAAGTACCTGTGAAGCTATCCAAATGGCCGATACCCAGAAACCACCTGCATATACAACGACGTTTATCCATCGGAGGATCAGACAGATGTTGGGTAAGGATCCATTTGAAGACATTAAATCAGAATACAACCAGGTTGCACTGAGGCTGTATCCATCACTCAAGACGGTTGTCGAAAAAAGTGCCGATCCCCTATGGACGAGTTTACGACTTGCCATAGCCGGCAATGTCATAGACTTCGGAATATTCACTTCCGTTGATGTTGAGGGAACAGTCAGGAGATCACTCAACAGTCAATTGGCTGTTAATGATTATCCCGCTCTTAGTCAAGCATTATCCGAGACGGATGAAATTCTTTACCTAACGGATAATGCCGGTGAAATCGTGTTCGACAGGATTCTCATCGAAACCCTGATGTCCCGCGGAAAGAACATAACAGCGGTTGTCAAAGGGTCGCCTGTTATCAATGATACGACCATGACGGATGCAGGCGAATCAGGCCTCCGTGATGTTTGTACAGTAATTGATAACGGGTCGGAAGCAGTAGGGACAATTCTTGCATGGACGTCCTCAGAATTCCGGGAGACTTTTCAACATGCCACGCTCATCATCAGCAAGGGGCAGGCAAACTTTGAAACACTCGCAGGCATTGAAAAGAACATGTTTTTTCTCTTTCAATCCAAATGCGATGTGGTTTCTCAGGAACTTAGTCTCTCGCCTGGGTCGATGCTTCTTAAGAAATCCTCTCTGCCGGCTGGATAATACTACAGAGGAAAGCCTATCTTCTCCCTCCTCGGGATCCGTAACCGCTTTTTTCTCTGTATGGGCCTCTTTCCCTCTTTTCCTGCGGTTTCGCCTCATTGACAACGATGCTTCTTTCCATGAAGTTGTTGCCATTCAACTGAGAAACAGCCTTCTGAGCTTCTTCGTCTGTTGCCATCTCCACAAAGCCAAAACCTCTCGCTCTGCCTGTTGATGCATCTTTAATAAGCTTAACAGAAACCACTTCACCCGCCTGAGAAAACAGATCTTTCACATCATCCTCAGTTGCTTTAAAGGAGATGTTACCTACATAAAGCCGTGTACTCATCCTTCCTCCTTTGACTGTTATCTACTAATAACCCTAAGAACCTATCAAGTGCCACACGACAGGCACCCTAACTATGTAAGATAAAACAATCATTTGTCAAGTGAGAAAACACGGTAGAAGGCTTCTTTCCCCCGTGAGAGAAGATTTTGTAATACAATCACTATTGATTGGTAATCCCCTTCTATCCCACTTTAGAAAAGTGGGTATTGTACTGAAATACCTTTCTGAAATAAAAAATAATCCCCTCTTTCATAATGAGGGCTAAGGGGAGATTACTGATAATCATTTGCCTTAACTCTGACGGGATCGGATGTCCTCAATCGCTTCCTGGGCGATTATCCTCACATTCGGATCTTCATTGTTTGTTAGCTGTTCGAGAACCCCTATCGTCTCCTGGTCTCCTATCAGGCCAAGAACATATGCTACATCGCCTTTAATGAGCGGACTCCCATCTTTCAACAAGGGAACGAGTGACGTGATGGCCTTTCCCATACTCCCGGCATCCTCTGTTTTGAGCGTTTCCAGGAGAGCTATGGTTCCTATACGTACCCGTAACCTCTCGTCTGTTATCAACCCGGGGATATAGTCATAGAGGGTTTTCTCATACTTAAACATGTCTATGATATTGTCCAGTAAGCCATTCTCCATATAATCTGCGATCATCTTCTGCATATCAGTGGCTTCAGAATGAGGCTGTTCCATGGTTGATATGATAGCATAAAAAATTTTCACTGGAACCTAACAGCATCTTTTTATTGTATAATCTCAGGACAAAAAAGGTTTGAGGAACTGACGGTTCGATAGGGGCTACCGATACCCCTTTGCCTAATACAAGGTGTCATTCCCCGACTTGATCGGGGAATCCAGTCCTTAAAGCGTCCGGGATAAAAAGGTTCTGGATTGTCCGGCCCCTCCAAAAGAACGGCGGGCAAGCAAGCCGGACAATGACAATTAAGGGTTTATGTTAAACATCTTAACAGCGTCAAAATGAAAATTTATAACACGCTTACGGGTAAAAAAGAAGAGTTCATCCCCTTCGCGACGAATGAAGTGAGGATATATGCATGCGGAGTAACAGTCTATGACTACTGTCATATAGGACATGCGAGAAGCGCAATCGTCTTTGATGTCATGAGAAGGTATTTTCACCACAAAGGGTTTCATGTGACTTATGTGAGGAATTTTACGGATATTGATGACAAGATTATCAACAGGGCACAGCAAGAGGGGATTCCCTGGGATGCCGTGGCCAGGAAATATACCGATGAATATTATACGGATATGGACAGACTTGGAGTCGAACGGGCAGATATCGAGCCAAAAGCGACAGAGCATATCGGAGAGAT
>JAGSYM010000015.1 GCA_018262395.1 Nitrospirota bacterium
ATTCCCAGGTTATTCTCTTTCCTGTTGTCGATCTCAACAAACACACCCACTTTCTGGTTCGTAATGGCATCGCCATAGCGATTGTGGTAATAAAATGCCGCACCATAGTACAAAAGTTCTTTCCGAACAGGGATCGTGTCGGCGTTCACAAGGCCAATCTGCTTTGTCTGATTCTCTTTTACCGTTGCCGGCCGTTCTAACGTATAAATATGATATTCAAAAAATTCTTCCTCCTTAAACTGAGGTGCAGCTTTTGCTGCCATCTCTGCAGCCCGCAGCATCTTGTCTTTATATTCATATTCATCCTTCACCCTGTTCACATCTCCCGCAACCAACTTAAGTTTGGCACTCCTGTATGTCGTCCCACTCTTGTTATCAATGGTGACCCATCCGGAAAGATCTGCATGGTCATCTGCATCATTCAGGGTAAGAACATAATCCGCCCGCCAGTTTATGCCATTGGTAAGATATGAGACTTCGATGTTCTGGGCTGATGAGAGACTATTCTGGATCAGCCAGACAAGGGTCGGTTTCGAAATAAGGTTTTCTGGGACTCCCGGGAGTATGATCCTGCCGGGATGCCCGAAGGTTATCTCATCACCAATCCTGAATATCGGCCCACCGTTATTCGACAGGAGGGTCGCTGTAACGATCTCCTCCCTCTCCGAATAGGGATTTTTGAAGTAAAGCTTTACATCCTTTCCGACATACTTGTCGAGCAGCTTCTGGGGATTCAGGAGGTCGTACTCATAGTTCTGTTCAAGAACCTGAAGACTGTCAGGGTCAACAAGAGATTTAATGTGGACACTTGTCGGTATGATCTGTGAGGCCACGTCCATGAAACGTACTTCGCCCGTGCCCTTTGCAAGTTTTATTTCCCTCTGGTCTTTCACCAGCCCAAGGTTGACATTATAGATCGTTACCGCAACCCCCGTCTGGTCTTCAAGACCGGTTGAAAGAACTCCCGGTTTATCACTCCCTTTTTCAGCAGCAGGAGATGTCCCGTAACCAATACTCAGCAAAAAAAGCACCACCAATCCAAACAGCAAATACATCTTTTTCATCTCAGACCTCCTTTGCATGTATTTTACCAGTATGATTCATAAACTGAACGGTGAATGTGGTAATTGAGCGGATACGAAACATTATACTTTTCCTGCTCATCTCTTGACATCAGGCCCTGTACATGATAGGTTATCAGCACGTCGGCGATGGGGTTCGCCGTTAACCGTTCCGATGTATCGGAAATAATGACCCCTACTGAAATGATCGTTTCGGTAGGGGTTTTTTTGCTGTTACTATAACCTATCTCAAAATAGGTTTTCTGTGTTTTATTTTAATTCCAGAGTTATGAAAGAGAATCTCATCATCAAACTTATGAATCCCTTAGTATGTCCCGCAAATTTAGAGAGAGGAGAAGCTGAAGATGGATAACCAGTGGTTTCAGGCAGCTTTGTGGATAGGGCTTGCACTCATTGCGACGCTTCTTTCAGTCCGGATTGCCCTATCCATCGCTCTGCTTGAGATAATGGTCGGTGTAATTGGAGGGAACTTCCTTCCTCTGCAGAGAACCGAATGGGTAAATTTTCTTGCAGGATTTGGCAGTATTCTTCTCACATTTCTTGCCGGCGCCGAGGTCGAGCCTCAGATCCTGAGAAAGAAATTTAAAGAGAGCTTCGGGATAGGCTTTCTCAGTTTCCTGATGCCTTTTCTGGGTGCTATGGCTTATGCGTATTACATCGGAGGCTGGACCTTCCCGCAGGCAGCGATTGCAGGGATTTCACTTTCAACCACATCTGTTGCGGTTGTTTATGCCGTCATGATAGAAACAGGATACAATCAGACGGAATTGGGGAAACTGATTCTTGCGGCATGTTTTATTACCGACCTTGGAACGGTTTTGGCTTTGGGAGCTTTCTTTGCAAACTATGACCAGTCCATGGTTTTCTTTCTTATCATCACGGCAATTGTTCTCTTCCTTCTCCCCAAGTTTACTCCGTGGTTTTTCAGAAAGGTCGGAAGCCGTATCAGCGAGCCTGAAACAAAATTCATCTTCTTCCTGCTCTTTGGTCTCGGTGGTCTCGCTCTTATGGCAAAAAGTGAAGCAGTGCTTCCTGCCTATCTTGTAGGTATGGTCCTCGCACCTTTTTTCCTTGGAAACAGAATATTAAGTCAAAGGATGCGCGTCATAGCCTTTACCATGCTTACACCTTTCTATTTTCTTAAAGCCGGATCTCTCGTGAAGTTGTCGGCGATGTGGGAAAGTGCTCTGATAATACTCATTTTTCTTTTCGTAAAGATAGCCGCTAAATTTATCGGTGTCTGGCCTGCGACAAAAGCATTTAAATTCGGAAAAATAGAGAGCATGTATACTACGTTGCTCATGTCAACTGGTCTCACGTTCGGAACGATATCAGCACTCTTTGGTTATACCAACAAGATCATAAATCAGGAGCAATATACGATACTGGTCACTGCCGTTATACTGTCAGCAGTGGTGCCGACGATAATTGCACAAAAATGGTTTCAGCCGGAGATGAAGAAAGAATAATTACTTTAGTAATCCCCCCTAACCCCCCTTTACTAAAGTGGGGATTCCACAATAGAGGTCAATTACTAAGGGGTTCATAAGGATGATGACATTTTTTTTATAACTCCCCCTTTTCTAAAGGGGGATTGAGGGGGATTACCAATAAGAAGGAGGGGAACGATGTTTAAGAAAATTTTAATTGCCAATGACGGCTCTGAAGGAGCAAAAAAGGCCCTGAAAACTGCTATTAATCTCGCAAAAAAATATGATGCCGAACTTCACAGTATCTCTGTTGAAGAGGGAGTACCTCATTACGCTGCAACCATTGGTGAAGTTGAAGAATTCAGAAAAGAGGCAAATGAATTCTTTAGAAAGATCAACGATGAAGCAAGGGAGGCGGCATGGAAAGAAGATATTGAGCTTCATACAAAGGTTCAGGCAGGACATGAAGTTGAAACAATCGTGCATTATGCAAAGGAAGGAAACTTCGACCTTCTGGTCATCGGTTTTATGGGGCATTCGAAGATTTTCGGGAGGGTATGGGGGTCAACTTCCCAGAATATTACGAAATTATCTCCCTGTACAGTTATTGTGGTTAAGTAATAGAAACAAGACCTGTGAGTAACAACAAAATATATTTCGGTTTCGGAAGAAACGTTTTTGTTGCAGGGCTTGTAAGCTTCTTTATGGATGTCAGTTCCGAGATGATCTATCCCCTCGTACCACTCTTTCTCTCAAATGTCCTCGGTGTAAACAAGTCCGTTATCGGCCTTATTGAGGGAATTGCAGAATCGACTGCAAGCCTGCTTAAGGTATTCTCCGGATGGTTCTCAGACAGGATAGGCAATCGCAAGTGGCTGATGGCTGTCGGATATGGGATATCCACGTTAAGCAGGCCTATTGTTGCGTTAGCAGCGGGTTGGCAGCATGTTATGGGTTCACGCTTTATGGACAGGTTCGGGAAAGGAGTCCGCACAGCGCCGCGTGATGCTATCATCGCCGAATCCACAGATAAAGCTTTTTTAGGCAGGGCGTTCGGGTTCCACCGCTCAATGGACACAATGGGTGCAGTAGTAGGTCCCGCGCTGGCTTTCTTCCTTCTCGGTCTGTTCTCAAACAATTATAGATGTATCTTTTGGCTTTCGATGATACCGGGAGCTATAGCAGTGCTTTTGATCATCTTCTTTATCACGGAAAAGAAAAAGGCCGGTGACACTCATACACGCAGGCCCACATTGACACTCAAACATTTTGACTGGAGGTTCAAGTTCTTTGTTGTAATCGCTGCAGTATTCGCACTAGGAAATTCCAGTGACGTCTTCCTTATACTCAGAGCTCAGCAGATGGGAGTTCCTGCAGTTGTGATTCCCGTGGTTTATCTCCTGTTCAATCTCGTTTACTCCCTCTCATCCATTCCTGCAGGTATCGCTGCAGACAGGTTTGGAAGGAAGAGAGTAATACTCCTTGGTTTTATTCTCTTTGCTGTCCTCTATTACGGTTTTGCGATAGCAAAGGATGTCACAGCCATATGGGTGCTATTCGGTCTCTACGGCCTCTTTATGGGACTCACCGAGGGCATTCAGAAGGCTTTTCTTGCGACTATCATACCGCCTGATTTCAAGGCAACCGCTTTCGGAGTTTACAATACAGCGGTTGGCATTGCTATGTTCCCTGCAAGTCTTGTTGGCGGTTGGCTTTGGGATCACGTTTCGCCGGCAGCAACATTTTACTACGGAGCAATAACTGCAAGTTTCTCAGCAGTGCTCTTTGTTATTTTTATTGTCATGATACTGAAAAACGGCAGCAAATAATACTACGAAGGAATTAGATGCGGATTTTGTACTCTTTGATCTTTGACCGCAAGGTGTTCCTGTTGATCCCGAGGGTCTTCGAAGTCTTCATTTGGTTTCCGTCGGTTTCCTGAAGGACGATGGCAATGAGCGACCGTTCCACTTCCGAGAGAACAGTATCATAGAGATTGCAGGTTTCAAGTTTCATCATCTCCTTCAGATAGCGTTTCAATTTCTCTTCAAGAAATTCCTTAATTGAACAGGAACCGATGTCTGCCATGAGGAGATGTTTCTTTTCTATGAGGGGACCCTGGCACAGGATGGTTGCCCTCTTGATCATGTTCTCGAGCTCACGGATATTTCCAGGCCAGTCATATGTCGTGAGATAATCTTTTGCATCTTTTGAGAGTTCTTTCCGACCTGTATCAAATTTTCTTGCCGATTCATTGAGAAAATATTGCACAAGCGGCTGAATGTCCTCTTTTCTCTCTCTGAGAGAAGGTATTCTGAGGTGCACACCATGAAATGCCTGAAAAAGATCATCCAGACATTGCCCTTTTTTGACCGCATCACCGAGATTTCTGCAGGTTGTACCAATGACTCTGACACCTGACTGAATCATTTCATGGTCATTCAATCGTGTCCCTCTATCCAGAATGAGCGGGATCATCTTGTCCCTGAGATTTCCGTCCATCGTGAATATCTCTTCGATAAAAAGCGTACCGCCGGATGCCTCAGCTATCTTACCGGACTTCTGGGAATGCCCTTCTGTCGCTGTTTTTGTTTCGCGCCCAAATAATTCTGCCTCTGCAAGGTCCCCGGGTAACGACGCAAGATTTATTGCGATAAAAGGACATCCTTGCCGGGGACTGTTATCATGGATTATTCTGGCAACGAGCTCCTTGTATGTTCCGTTCTCACCCGAGATGAGGACTGGTATATCTTTGGAAGCAATTTTTCTGATTTTTTCAAATACTTTCAGGACCCTGGAACTCTTCCCCATGATCTGCGGTGGATTGATTATGCTCATTCTGGTCACGTAAAAACCGTCCTCTGGATATTAAAAAAATTTCTGAAACGGGACGTTCAAGGGCCTCCTGCTGCGATCATTCCCCCTCTGCCCTCAGACAAGTTCTAAACTGTATCATAAGAAATCAAATTTTGCAAGAACTTACATTGACAGAAAAAATATCAAATTGTTACAATTAATCTCATTTTTTAAACAGGGAGGAGGGGGTATATGGATGCCCTATGTGAGGGTTAGGGAGAATGACTCGTTCGAAAATGCTCTTAAAAAATTCAAAAAACAATGCGAAAAAGAAGGTATCCTCTCAGAGTTAAAGAAGAGAGAGCATTACGACAAGCCAAGCGTTAAAAGAAAGAAAAAGGCAATTGCCGCCCGTAAGAAGGCCGTCAGAAAAGTCAGAACGGCGGTTCGGTAATGACGCTTTTTGAAAGATTTAACGATAGTAAGAAGACAGCGGTCAAAACTCCAGTCAGTGTAAAAGTGTCTGTTTTGCGGATGGATGGGGCTGCCCTTAAAAACACACAGCCAGACATTCTGCAGAATAATCTTGTGGAGCTTGCATGAACCTTGGCAACTTATACAGGAGTGCAATCGCAGCCGGTATAGAAAATGATCCGCGCACAAAAGATGCTGTTCTTCGGGAACTGTCGCGTGGCAAAACAGACTTTGAAAACCTGAAGCAGGATGAGAAGGAATTTTTTGATCTCGAGTCGCTGAAAAACCCCTACCCTGATTCACGAATCCTCTATGGTTCCGATGACCATGACGTTCAGAGCATCCTTGCCGGCATCGATATCGATGTTGGTGAGATCCTGCTTGCAGATACTCTGAAAGCAAAAGGACGAAAAATCGACCTCATTCTCTCGCACCATCCTTCCGGCAGGGCATTGGCTGACCTCTATTCCGTTATGAGAATGCAATCTGACATCCTGAATCTCTACGGCGTTCCCATAAATATTGCAGAGGACCTGATGGACGGCAGGATAAAGGAAATCGAGCGAAAACTCATGCCGGCAAACCATGCAAGGGCAATAGATGCAGCACGGCTTTTAGGGATACCGTTCCTCTGTCTCCATACACCGGCAGATAATATGGTTACACGTTATCTCCAGCAGTCTTTTGACCGGGAGAAGCCGTATTTTGTCTCTGATGTCGTCGATATTCTGCGCACCATCCCTGAATACAAAGCTGCCGGCGCCAACGGCGTTGGACCAAAGATTATCCTCGGATCAAAAACACGGAAAGCCGGAAAGATTTTTGTCGATATGACCGGCGGCACTGAAGGCGCCCGGGAAATCTTTGAAAGTCTCACCAATGGGGGAATAAGCACCATCGTTGCGATGCACCTCAGTGAGGAACACCGCAAGGAGGCAGAGAAGAACCATCTGAATGTTGTCGTTGCTGGCCACATATCAAGTGATAATCTGGGGTTGAATCTGCTCCTTGATGAAATCGTGAAAGAAAATCCTCTTGAAATCCTCGAATGCTCCGGTTTCAGGAGATTCAGTCGGCTTGAAAAACGGGCTGAATGAAGGCCGGCAGCCTGCTTGAAGAAATAAAGTCGCACATCGATATTGTTGAATTTATTTCTGACTATGTTGCTCTGAAGAAATCAGGACAGAATTTCAAAGGTCTTTGCCCGTTTCACTCCGAGAAAACCCCTTCATTTATGGTAAGCCAGCCAAAACAGATATTCCACTGTTTCGGCTGCGGTGCCGGCGGAGATGTTGTCAGCTTTTTAATGAAGCACGATAACCTTCCCTTCGGTGAAGCGCTCCAGTATCTTGCAAAAAAGGCCGGCCTCAAAATCACAGATTCTGCATTCGACAAAAACTTCTCGGCCAAGCGTCAAAAAATCCTTCAGGTAAACGAGGAAGCAATGAAGTTTTACATGAGAACCCTGCGTCAATCAAATTCTGCGATGGAGTATCTCAGGCAAAGGGGCATCACCGACGACGCTCTAACCGCATTCTCCATAGGCTATGCCCCGGATCAGAGAAATATCCTGTGCACCCATTTGAAGAAAACAGGCCACCCCGACTCCATCCTCATGAATGCCGGTCTGGCTGTGGCTGACGGGAAAGGATGCAGGGACTGGTTCAGGGGACGTATCATCTTCCCGATATGCAACTTAAGGAACGACGTTGTCGCTTTTGGAGGCAGGGTTATGGATAACACCCTGCCGAAATATATTAATTCACCGGAGACGGAGATATTCAAGAAAAGTGAAACCCTCTTCGCGATAAACATCGGCAAGGATGAAATCCGTAAAAAGGGGTACGCCATTATCGTCGAGGGATATCTCGATGCAATAATGTGTCATCAGCACGGATTCAAAAATACTGTTGCACCGCTGGGGACGGCGCTCACATCACGGCATCTGCAGAAACTGAAATCACTGACCAGCAGGGTTGTTCTGGTCTTTGACGGCGATGATGCAGGCGTGTCTGCTGCGAGGAGATCCCTGTCCATCCTGTGTGAAAATGACATCAAGGCAAAGGTTCTCCTCCTGCCAGCCGGTGAAGATCCGGACAGTTTTCTCAGAAAGAGGGGCAGCGAGCCTTTCAGAAAATTGCTCTCGGCAGCTCAGTCCATGATCCGGTTTTTGTTGAAGAGCGCCAAGGGAGAGCGGATCGACGCGGTGAGGGAGGCACTCACCATGATAGCTTCTATGAAAGACCTGCTGCAAGCGGATGAACTGGTTCGCGAACTCGTCGATAGCTCCAAAATCAATGAGGCTGTCCTGAGAAGTGAGCTTGAAAAGGTGCGGCAGAAGGCTCATGCACAGAAACGTGAAAAACCACACTATGCCGCTGTGGCGTTCAACCGGGAAGAGCTCCTCCTCTTAAGCGCGCTTCTCTCATTTCCTGAAAAGTCGCGCTCAGTTCTGTCTCAACTCACGATTGAAGACATGAGAAGTGAAACCATCCGTTCCCTGTTTCATAAGATTAATGAACTCGGAGATACGGTATCCTTGCCAATGATCCTCAATAACGCCGACGATACCGAAAGGACACTTATCACGGGATTATCCCTGAACCCCGGATTCGATCCTGAACACGTCGATAAAAATATTGATGACTGTCTGCTGAAACTGAGACAAAGGAAAACCGAAAAAGAGACACAGATGGCAGAGGATAGCGGAGATATCACACGTCTTGATTCCTTGTTGAAGGAGAAACGAAAATATATCAAGGTGGCTCATCCATGAAACAATACTTTGACTATTTTGATTACCTCGGAACTGAGTACGAAAAAAATGAGCACGAACTGCTTTCGGATAGCTATATATATGACAAGGCCGTCGAAGATGAGGAAAGACCGGCACTTCTCATTGAAACCGAGAAAGATCCTGTCCGAATTTATCTGAAAGAGATGAGCAGTGTTCCACTTCTTACGAGAGAAGGGGAAATCGAGATTGCAAAAAAAATGGAGGGGGGAAAGACAAAGACATACCGGGTACTGTTCTCACTTCCCTTTGTACTGAAGAAACTGATTGTTTTGGGGAAAATATGCAGGCGGGGAGAAGCCCCTCTTACAGAAATCATACAATTCAACGACGAAGAAACAGCTGAAGACCTTCATCTGGAAAGTGAAAGATTTTTCAGGCTCACAAAAGAAATAGACGCCCTGAATAAAAAGAGGAAGGGATATCTCAAGAGGCTCAAAGATATTTCCCCCACTGTCTCGCCGGCCGGAAGTCCGCGGTCTCAGAAAGCAGGCATGAGAAATCGCCATCCGCTTATCAAGACACTTGAACAGAACAGGAATCAGATCATTGAGAAGGTTCGCCAACTCAGATTAAAGGATGATGTCATCACAGCGTTTTCAGAAGAATTAAAAAAATCGATCAATGAGCTGGATATCCTTCAGAAGCGAATTTCCGGACTCAGTAAACGGGCAAAGTCCTCCCGTGAAGCTGCCAAAGATGTCCGCCTGCTCAATCAGAACCTCGAGGCAAAGGAACTCATATTTGAAATGCAATCCTCCGAAATGAGAAAGGCTGTGAAAGTTCTCCTGGAGGGAGAGCAGGAGGTATTTGACGCAAGAAAGAACATGATAGAGGCCAACTTGCGCCTTGTTGTCAGCATAGCCAAGCGATATTTGAGCAGAGGACTAAGCTTCTCGGATCTCATACAGGAGGGGAATAGCGGCCTCATGAGAGCCGTTGATAAATTCGAATACCAGCGCGGATACAAGTTCAGCACCTATGCAACGTGGTGGATACGGCAGGCGATAACAAGAGCCCTTGCTGATCAGTCACGGACGATCCGGATACCCGTACATATGGTCGAGACAATGAACAGGATAACAAAGATGGCACGGGAACTGCTCCAGGTCACAGGAAAGGAACCAACGTCTGCCGAGATAGCTGAAAAACTCCATATGCCGGCCGGAAAAGTGGATGCAATACTTAAGATATCAAAGGAACCGGTATCCCTCGAAACCCCGGTCGGTGAAGAAGACAGTCATCTCAGGGACTTTATCGAGGATAAAGCAATGCTCTCCCCTCTTGATTTTGTTATCCATGATGACCTGAGAAAAAAGGTAGACAAGATCTTAGGGTCACTCCCTCCAAAAGAAGAGAAGATCATCAGGAAGAGATTTGGGATCGGGGAGGACATGCCTCTGACTCTTGAGGAAGTCGGACTGGAATTTGATGTAACCCGTGAACGGATACGGCAGATAGAGGTGAAAGCGATAAGAAAGTTAAAACATCCGTCGAGAAGCAAGTGGCTCAGGGAATTCATCGAAAGATCTTGACCTTCATTCATGGACAAGTTTAAAGTATTAGGTTCTCATTTATTTCGGGCCCATAGCTCAGCTGGTAGAGCTACCGGCTCATAACCGGTTGGTCCCAGGTTCGAGTCCTGGTGGGCCCACCAGATACTATCTCCCGGAATCATGATAGCGCAGACGAATTAGAGTGAATAAACAACTTGAGCATTTGATAAAACTTCAGCAGATCGACCGGCAAATCCGTG